>RFNL01000237.1 GCA_009927195.1 Betaproteobacteria bacterium
TTTGCAAAAAGCCAAATTTCTGTTGCGCGCTGAAAAGGCTGGCCACACGGGAACCCTGGACCCCTTGGCCAGTGGGGTGTTGCCTGTGTGTTTCGGGGCCGCCACCAAGTTCTCTCAAATCCATTTGGATGCCGATAAAACCTATGAAGCTCTGGCCCTGATGGGGCAAACCACGAGCACGGGCGATGCAGAAGGCGAGCGCTTGGAAAAAAAAGAGGCCACATTCCAAGCCATGGATTTGAGCCGTGTGGCCCTGGCTTTTACCGGCATCATCCAACAAACGCCGCCCATGCACAGTGCGCTGAAAAAAGACGGTAAAGCCCTGTATGCCTATGCCAGACAAGGTATTGAGCTTGAGCGCCAAGCGCGAACGGTTGCAATCCGCTCGTTGGCCTTGGAGGAGGTCCCTGGTCACAACGGCCACCGATGTGTGCGCATATCGGTCACATGCAGCAAAGGCACTTATGTCCGTACCTTGGCCGAAGACATCGGTGCGGCCCTGGGTTGCGGTGCGCATTTGATCGCCCTGCGACGCATCCGCAGCGGCCCTTTTGAAGCGGCCGACTGTGTCAGTGTTGAGCAATTGGAGTCGATGGACGAAGCACAGCGCCAAGCCCATCTCAGGCCGGTGGACGTTTTGTTACACAACCACCTTACCATCACCTTGTCGCCCGATGAATCCGGGCGTTTTCTCAGTGGCTTGCGCCGCCGTGGTGATTGGTCAGATTGCGATCAGGTGGCCGTTTACGGACAAGAACCTCACGCCTTGCTGGGCACCGCCCGTGTGAAAGCAGGCGAACTCATACCAACGCGCTTGCTCAGCCCAATGGAAATCAAATCCCTTATGGAGAAATCTGCATGACCCAACAAATTCGCAATATTGCCATCATTGCCCACGTGGACCACGGCAAGACCACTTTGGTCGATCAATTGCTGCGCCAATCCGGTACCTTTCGGGCCAATGAAAAAGTCACCGAACGGGTGATGGACAACAACGATCTGGAAAAAGAGCGCGGCATCACCATTTTGGCCAAGAATTGTGCGGTCAGTTGGAAAGGCACCCACATCAACATCGTTGACACACCTGGCCACGCCGACTTCGGTGGCGAGGTCGAGCGTGCCTTGTCCATGGTTGATGGGGTGGTGTTGCTCATTGACGCGGTCGAAGGCCCGATGCCCCAGACCCGATTTGTCACCAAAAAAGCCTTGGCTTTGGGTTTGAAGCCGATTGTGGTTGTCAATAAAGTGGACCGCCCTGGTTCGCGGCCCGATCACGTGATCAATGCGGCTTTTGATTTGTTTGACAAACTAGGTGCCACCGAAGACCAGTTGGACTTTCCAGTGGTTTATGCCTCTGGTCTCAATGGCTGGGCCAGCATGACCGAGGGCACGCCCGGTGAGCAATGGGGTGCTGATTTGGCCCCTTTGTTTGACACCGTGTTGAACCATGTGCCCGCCCATGCCGGCGATCCGCAGGCCCCATTGCAATTGCAAATCAGCTCATTGGACTACTCCAGCTATGTGGGGCGCATTGGCGTGGGCCGCATCAACGCAGGCACCATTCGACCCAATCAAGAGGTGTTGGTCATGCAAGGGCCGGATCGCTCTTTGGGCAAGGCCAAATTGCTACAGGTGCTCAAGTTTGAAGGTTTGGAGCGGGTGCAAGCCAGCGAAGCAGGCCCTGGCGACATCGTGTTGGTCAACGGCATTGAGCAAGTCAATATTGGGGTGACCCTGACCGATCCGCAGTCGCCTTCACCCTTGCCCATGCTGAAAATCGACGAGCCCACATTGACCATGAATTTTTGTGTCAACAACTCACCGCTGGCCGGTCGTGAAGGCAAGTTTGTCACCAGCCGTCAATTGCGCGACCGCTTGGACAAAGAATTGCAGGCCAACGTGGCCTTGCGGGTGCAAGACACCGATGAAGACGGGATTTACGAGGTGTCAGGTCGTGGCGAGTTGCACCTGACCATTTTGTTGGAAAACATGCGACGCGAAGGCTATGAGTTGGCGGTGTCAAAGCCCAGGGTGGTTTACAAAGAGGTCAATGGCGAACGCCATGAACCGATTGAAATGTTGACGGTGGACATTGAAGAGGGCCATCAAGGTGGCGTGATGCAGGCCTTGGGCGAGCGCAAAGCCGAATTGGTCAACATGGAACCCGATGGCCGAGGCCGTGTCCGTCTGGAATACCGTATTCCTGCACGTGGCTTGATTGGCTTTCAAAACGAGTTTTTGAACCTCACCCGAGGCACCGGACTGGCCAGCAATATTTTTGACGGTTACGAAGCCTATCGGGGTGAAATTGCCAGTCGCAAAAACGGTGTGCTCATCAGCATGGATGACGGCGAAATCGTGACCTATGCCCTGGGCAAACTCGACGACCGGGGTCGCATGTTTGTGCGCCATGGTGATCCGGTGTATGAGGGCATGATCGTGGGCATTCACAGCCGCGACAACGACTTGATTGTCAATGCCGTGCGCCAAAAGCAATTGACCAACTTCAGGGTTTCAGGCAAAGAAGATGCCATCAAAATCACCCCACCGATTGAGCTGACTTTGGAATACGCGGTCGAGTTCATCGAGGACGACGAATTGGTGGAAATCACCCCCAAAAGCATTCGTTTGCGCAAGCGCCATCTCAAGGAGCACGACCGCAAGCGCGCGAGCCGTTCTGGCGGCTGAACATGCTGGGTCAACTCAGTCATGGGCAAGCGGTGGGCTTGATGGTGGCCAATGCCGCCATGTGGTCCATCGCCGGTGTGGTCACGCGCCAGTTGGACAGCGCCCAAAGCTTTGAGATCACTTTCTGGCGCAGCTTGTTCACGGTTTTGTCTTTGCTGGCTTTGCTGCCCTTGACCCAAGGTCGACAGGTATTTGCCCGCATGCGCCAAGGGGGTACCTCGTTGTGGTTGTCTGGGGTTTGTTGGTCGGTGATGTTCACTGCCTTTATGCTGGCCCTGACCATGACCACGGTGGCCAATGTCTTGATCACCATGGCCTTGGGGCCCTTTTTCACCGCCTTGGTGGCCCGCATGGTGTTGGGCCTGCGCATCGACGCGCGCACAGTTGGCGCCATTGCACTGGCTGCATTGGGCATTGCCTGGATGTTTGGTGCAGAGGTGGCCTCACAAGGCTGGTTGGGTTTTGTGGTGGCCTTGGGTGTGCCCATGGCCGCCGCCGTGAATTGGACGGTGGTGCAGCGTGCACAACTGCGGGGCTTGTCCGTTGACTTAGCCCCCGGGGTGTTGATCGGTGCCGCCTTGTCGAGCCTGGTCACCTTGCCCTTGTCGCTACCCATGCAAGCCCAGGTCAGTGACGTGGCTTGGTTGGCCCTGTTGGGCTTGGTCCAATTGGCCATTCCTTGTTTGCTGTCGGTGGCTTGCGCCAAAGTGTTGCAGGCCCCCGAGGTGTCCTTGTTGGCTCTGCTCGAGGTGGTGTTTGGGATTTTCTTGGCCTGGGTGGGCGCTGGCGAAGCCCCATCGAGTTCGGTGCTTTGGGGGGGCATGCTGGTTTTATTGAGCTTGTGTGCCCATCAAGGGCTGGCTTGGCGGGAACGCAAGCCTTCTGCGCCAACCCCTTAAAAGGAAAAGACCATGTCTGACGTTGTAACGGAAGTCAAATCCAACATTGGCCTCATCACCTTGAACCGGCCCAAAACCTTGAACGCTTTGTCATTGTCCATGGTTCGAGACCTCACCGCTTGCTTATTGGCTTGGCGGGACAACCCACAGGTGTTGGCCGTGGCCGTTCGGGGGAGCCACAAAGAGGGTGTTTTTGGACACTTTTGTGCGGGCGGGGATATCCGATTTTTTCACCAAGCGGCCTTGGCGGGAGACCCGTCCTTGGAGGACTTCTTCACCGAGGAGTACACCCTTAACCACTTGGTTCACACCTATCCCAAGCCCTATATGGCTTTCATGGATGGCATTGTCATGGGCGGCGGCATGGGCTTGTCCCAGGGAGCGGCTTTTCGCCTGGTGACCGAGCGCACCCAAATGGCCATGCCCGAAACCCATATTGGCTTGTTCCCCGATGTGGGCGGTGGTTACTTTCTCAGCCGCTTAGCGGGTTCATGCGGTGAATTCTTGGGCTTGACCGGTCAGGTGCTGAGCGGAGAAGAGGCTGTGGCTGTGGGTTTGGCAGATGGTCATGCGGCCAGTCATCGATTGCCTGCTTTGTGGGAGGGATTGGGCCAACAATCATGGCGCGATGGCGCTGCTGCATTGCAATGGCTGCGCGCTCAGGTCGATACCCAAGCCCCCGCTGCACCGGCATGGTTGCACGCGGACATGCACCGCATTTTTGCGTTGCCGTCGATGGTGCAAATGCTTGACGCATTGGGAGAGATGGCATCTGTGCCTCACCCACAAGCGCCCTGGGCACATGCCACGCTGGATGTGCTGCGCCAGCGCTCGGCATTGATGTTGTGCGTGGTGCTCCATCAAATTCGCCTGGCCCGGGGCATGGGTTTGTCCGATGATTTGCGCATGGAGCGCAACATGGTGCGCCATTGTTTCCACGGGCGCCCCATCGCCGACTGTGAAACGGTGGAAGGTATTCGTGCACGGGTGGTCGATAAAGACAAGCAACCGCGTTGGAAACCAGCGCGGGTTGAAGATGTCAATGCCGAAGAGGTGGCTTCATTTTTTGTGCCGCCTTGGCCCGATCATGCGCACCCGTTGCGGGGTTTGCGCTGATCAAACCCATGGCAGTCAACGCGGCAGGGTGTGCAAGGGAATGTCTTTGGCCACGGCCAAGCGCTTGAGTTGCTGTCGGCTTTGTGTGGCCAAAAATTTCGCCACGGCTTCGTGCGCTTCGGGGCTGAGCGGTGTTTGCTTTGACAGTCGGGTCATGCCCACGGCCGTGAGCAAACGCTGGGCGAAATGCGGCTCCAAGGCAGCGACCGCTACCCGGCCATCTTTGCAGGGATAGATTTGATAGCCCGCATGAGCGCCGCCTACCGCACCCTTTGGGGTGGTCAGGCCCCAATGGCGGGGCAAAGCCAGATAGGCTGCGGCCTCGCTCAAAGCCACTTCCAGCAACACGCCTTTGCCTTGGTTGCGCCCCGGTTGAGCGCGCAGCAGCAAGGTTTGCAAGACAGCCTCCGTGGTCATGAGTGAGCCACCCATGTCGGCAAACAAACTGGCGGGCAATTGCAGGCCATCGACCAGGCCTTGTTCAGCCACATACGTCAGATCGTGCCCGGGTTCTTCAGCCCGCACCCCGGGTGCGCCGACAATGGCCACGCAACTCAGTTGGGGGTGGTCCCTGTGCAACACCGGCCAAGCCAATCCGAGTTTGTCCAGGGCCGAGGGCCGAAATGAAGTGATCAGCACATCGGTGTTGCGCAGCAAACGCTTTAACACCGCTTGGCCCTGCGCCGACTTGAGGTCGGCTTGCAGCACTTTCACGCCCTGGTGCATGGTTTGGTAGGCCTTGGGTTGGTATTGGGCCATCGGGTCCCCCGATGCAGGCGGTTCAGACCCGACCAGGGAAGGAGGCTCCAGTTTGGTGCAACGGGCACCCATGGCCTGTAAGCGCATGAGTGCTGCGGGGCCAGGCAGGTTCAAGGCCAAGCTGAGCACGCGCACGCCACTCAAGACCTTTGGCGTCCTTGGGGTTGGTGATAAGCAGGCCGCTTTGAGCGAGGCGGAGGACATGCGCTAGCTCGAGGCAAAGTCCAAGGGCAAGCCCACATAGTTTTCGGCCAATGAGGTGGACGCGGCTGTGCTGTGGACCAGGTAATTGAGTTCGGCATCTTGCATCTTTTGCCCAAAAGCACCGTTGTCCGGAAAGCGGTGCATCAAGTTGGTGAGCCACCATGAAAAACGCTCGGCACGCCAAATGCGGGCCAAGCAGCGCTGGGAATATGCATCGATGCCTGCATCGCTGCGCTCGGCATAGTGTTCGATCAAGGCCGCGCTCAGGTATTTGACGTCGGAGGCAGCCAAATTCAAACCCTTGGCCCCGGTAGGCGGCACGATGTGCGATGCATCCCCGGCCAAAAACATGCGACCGAACCGCATGGGCTCGGCGACATAACTTCGCAACGGGGCAATGCTTTTTTCAATCGACGGGCCGGTGACGATTTGATCGGCCAAGGCCGGGTCCAAGCGGCGGCGAAGGGCATCCCAAAAGCGCTCATCGCTCCAGTCGCTGACCTGGTCGCTCAAGGAGCATTGCACGTAATAGCGACTGCGGGTGAGGCTGCGCATGCTGCACAAGGCAAAGCCCTCGGCGCTGTTGGCGTAGACGATGGCGTGCGGTGAAACCGGTGGCACATCGGCCAAAATGCCCAACCAGCCGAAGGGATAGACCCGTTCAAATTCTTGCAAGCTGCCAGGCGGGACACTGGCGCGGCACACGCCATGAAATCCATCGCAACCGGCGATGAAGTCGGCTTGGATGCGTTTGGACTGACCTTCGTGCTGGCATTCCAACCAGGGTTGGGTGCCATCAAAGCCATGCACGCTTACACCCTGGGCGCTGTACCAGGTTGGCAAGCCAGCGGTGGCGCGCAATTGCATCAAGTCTCGGGTGACCTCGGTTTGTCCATAAGCGGTGACCGATTTGCCGCCGGTCAAGCCCGTGATGTCGATGGAATGGCGTTGGTTTTGAAATACCAGCTCAATCGCATGGTGGGGGGTACCCGCCTGGTCGACTTTCGCACCCACTCCGGCTTCGTGCAACAAATCCAAGGTGACTTGCTCCAAAATGCCCGCCCGTATGCGTCCCAGCACATAGTCTGCACTTTGGCGCTCCACAATGATGTTGTCGACGCCCGCCTTGTGCAGCAAAGCCCCCAGCAGCAAGCCAGAGGGGCCTGCGCCCACGATGGCAACTTGGGTTCTAAGGGTGCTTGTCATGGCTGTGTGGCGCATTGAAAAAGAGTTCAGTGGCCAATGATTTTGGCCAGGAAATCCCGGGTACGTTCATGTTGCGGATGGTCGAAAAAAGCCTGGGGCGAGTTCTGTTCGACGATTTGACCAAAGTCCATGAAGATGACACGGTCTGCCACCGCTTTGGCAAAACCCATCTCATGGGTGACACACAACATGGTTGTGCCTTGCTCGGCCAACTCCACCATCACATCCAAAACCTCTTTGATCATTTCCGGGTCCAGGGCCGAGGTGGGTTCGTCAAACAGCATCACCTGCGGTGTCAGGCACAACGCCCGCGCAATGGCCACCCGTTGTTGTTGCCCGCCAGACAGTTGCAGCGGGTATTTGTGAGCTTGCTCAGCGATGCGAACCCGCTCCAACTGCTGCATGGCACGTTCCACGGCCACATCAAGGGTCAGTTTACTGACTTGGATGGGGGCCAGGGTGAGGTTTTCCAATACTGTCAGGTGCGGGAATAGATTGAACTGTTGGAACACCATGCCCACTTGTTTGCGAACCAGGTCGATGGCGCGCAAATCATGACCCAACTCAATGCCCGCGACCTCAATGCGGCCTTGCTGGTGCTCTTCCAACCGGTTGATGCAGCGGATCAGGGTGGATTTCCCGGATCCAGACGGGCCACAAATGACAATGCGTTCCCCTTTGCGCACTTCCAAGTCGATGTCGCGCAGAACGTGAAAATCACCGAACCATTTATTGACTTTTTCAAAGGTGATGATGGCATCGGTGCTCATGGGAAATTCCTTGGTGGCGTGGGTTCAGCGGGCTTGGCTGCGTTGTATGCGCTTTTCTACCCACAGGCTGTAGCGAGACATGGCGAAACAGAAAAAGAAATAAATCAGGGTGATGAATAAGTAGCCTTCGATTTTGAAAGGGCGCCACAAAGGGTCACCATTCAAAGCCAAGCCCAAGGCACCAGAGAGTTCATACAGACTGACGATGGTGACCAGGGAAGTGTCTTTGAAAATCGCAATGAAGTTGTTCATGATGCCCGGGACCACATGGGCCAAGGCCTGCGGCAAGATAATGAGCTTTTGCGTTTTCCAATAACCTAGGCCCAAACTGGCGGCTGCCTCATACTGCCCGCGGGGAATGGCTTGCAAACCACCGCGAACGATCTCAGCGGTATAGGCCGCGGAAAACAATGTAATGCCCACCAAAACCCGCAACAACACGTCAGGTGTGGTGCCTGCAGGCATCAACAGCGGAAACATGAAACTGGCCATGAACAAGACAGAGATCAAAGGCACGCCGCGCACCAGTTCCACATAAGTGACGCAAATGGTTTTGATGGCCGGCATATCGCTGCGCCTGCCCAAGGCCACCAGCACAGCCAAGGGAAAT
>RFNL01000311.1 GCA_009927195.1 Betaproteobacteria bacterium
GTGCTGCAATTTGTCATCGATCCAACGGCCATGCTCTTTGAGCGCTTGGCGCAAAGCCTGGGCCGCGCCCGCACTGGCTTTGCCGTGGCCTTGGGACACCTCCTGCTCCAGGGTGTGCAACACCGCTTGCACCGCAGATTGGGCACTGGCGCGTTGCGCCGGGTCCACTTTGGGGCGTTGCGGCACTGGGGCGGCGATAGCGGCAGCAGCGCCCCGCAGGCTGCGGATCTGATCGGCCCAGGCGGGCACAGGTGGCAGGGGCAAACTGGCATCGGCGACGGCCATTTCAGCCTGCGCCAAAGCGTCTTGGAAGGCCTCCCAAACCGCTTTGAGCTGGGCCCCGCAGGTGTTCAACATGGGTGCAAATTTGGCATCCACACTGGCCCAATTGGGCGAGGCCATCAGGGCGAGGGCATCGCTTTGCCAGCGCAACCAATCGGCTTGTAAGCCCTCTCGCTGGGCCAAGGCATCGGACACCGTTTTGGTCGACAACACCTCAATGCGCTGGGTCATCAGCACGCTGGCCTCGCGGTACACCTGGGCGTTGTGTTGCAGGTCTTCAATCGCCTTGACGCGATCGGCCAATTGGGTTTTGAGGCCGAGCAAGGGCTCGCGCGACAGTGGTGCGCCGGCTTTGGCTGCTTCACGTTGCCAGGCCATGGCATCGGCCAGGTTGATGCGCGGGGCGGCCAACAAGACCTGCCCGCGCTGGGCCCACTCTTGGGCCAAAGCTTCTTGGCCGCGGGCGCGGCGCAATTCCTCGAGCTTTTCGCGCAAGGGCTTGGCTGCGCCCTTGTCTTTGGCGCTGAGCTCTTTGTAAACCTCTTGCATGTGCGCCACACTGGGGTCGCTGGCCAGCCAAGCGCGCACACAAGCTGCGCGCTCAGAGGCGGTGGGGGCGGTGAAAGCACCGCCGGTCAGCCGGTCTAAGGCGGCAGTGTCCATGCTGCTGGCAGAAGCGTCGGTCACAACAATCTCTCAATTCTCAAATCATGGGGTTGTCCATGGTGCAAACATCCGCTGGTTCTGGCCATCCAGTTTGCCCCGGGGACTTGAAGGCGCGTATTGTCGCCGCAGTGTGCCCCCTGCGGTTCAAGCCGCCCATCACGCCCCACTGTAGAAGCCCTAAAATATGTCTCGGTTCCTGGGCAATTTGCCAGACATCCTGACTTTCCCCGGCACCCGCTCTCATCCCTGCCCTGAGCCCCTGCAGGCCTGTGGCCCCAGCCCATGAGCCGCCCAATCGCCACTTCTTTCGGTCACGAGCTTCGGCCACCACCTTCGGAGACCTGCCTTTGAAATCTGTCATCCAAAGCGCCAAACACCTGCTGCACAGCCTGCGCGAGGGCGTCATGACCCTGTTGGAGGACATCGGTCATGGGTTTTTTCTGATCAGCCACAACGGCTTTGCCCTGGTGGGTGTGTCGGTGGTGCTCCTTTGCGCGTTGCTGATCTTGCGCCCCGAATTGCGCAGCAGCAGCGAGGCCTTGCTGATGTCTTGGCTGCAAGAGCGTCAGAGCGACTCGCTGGGTTTTGCCACTGACATCGACGCGGCCGACCGCGCCACCGCCAACGACCCGCGTGAACTGCCCAAACAACAGGCCAATTTGGCCTATTGGCTCAGCCGCAAATACCGGGTTGCGCCCGAGCCCCTCAGCGCCTTGGTGGCCGAGGCCTATGAAGTCGGACCGAGCAATCAAATCGAGCCCACCTTGATCTTGGCGGTGATGGCCATCGAGTCGGGTTTCAACCCGTTTGCCCAAAGTGCCATGGGCGCGCAAGGTTTGATGCAGGTGATGACCAGGGTGCATTCCGAAAAATATGAGGGATTTGGCGGTAAATTTGCCGCTTTTGACCCAGTGGCCAACCTGCGTGTGGGCGTATATGTGCTCAAAGAATGCATAGCACGGGCGGGTGGTTCCGTCGAAGGCGGACTGAAGTTTTATGTGGGCGCTAGCAACAACGAGGCCGATGGCGGCTATGCGCAGAAAGTCTTGGCCGAGCATGCACGCTTGTTGCTCGTGGCCTCTGGTCAATCCGTGCCGGCCAGCGAACCCAGCGAAGCCCCAGCGACCGCCTTTGAAAAACTGTGGGATCGGGTACAAAAATTGGGTCTCTTGCGCTGAGTCATCCATCCTGGCTTGGCTGTGATCGCGATCTTTTCCATTGCGTTATCCGCTTGTCTGCACTGGCTTGGGCCCCAATGGCCCGTCTGTGTCGTAAACTCTGGCCCGCACGCAACTGGCGATAGGCGTGGGGGTTGCGCCCCATCGCTGACGTGGATCGCGGCCCTTTGCCAGGGCCCCACCACTGGGGAGCGTGCCACCTGAGGTCAGGTGTTTTGCCGTTCGCCTGGGCAGCTTGTGCGCAGCCGTTGGCCGCGCCGGGACTCTTCATTTGAAAGACTGCCGCCATGTTCCATCGAAACACCTTGGTTGAACAAACCGACCCCGAAATTTGGGCCGCGATCCAAGCGGAAAACGCCCGCCAAGAACACCACATTGAATTGATCGCCAGCGAGAACTACGCCTCGCCCGCGGTGTTGGCCGCGCAAGGCTCGCAACTCACCAACAAGTACGCCGAAGGATACCCAGGCAAGCGCTACTACGGTGGTTGCGAGAACGTGGACGTGGCCGAACAACTCGCCATCGACCGGGTGAAACAACTGTTTGGCGCGGATGCGGCCAATGTGCAACCGCATTGCGGTGCCTCGGCCAACCAGGCTGTCTTCTTGGCCTTCTTGCAACCCGGCGACACCATCATGGGCATGAGCTTGGCCGAGGGCGGTCACCTGACTCACGGCATGCCATTGAACATGAGTGGCAAATGGTTCAAGGTGGAAAGCTATGGCCTGAACGCGCAGGAAGAAATTGACTATGACGCCATGGAAGCCAAGGCGCGCGCCACCAAGCCCAAACTCATCATCGCGGGCGCATCGGCTTACAGCCTGCACATTGACTTCGCCCGTTTTGCCAAGGTCGCCAAAGCCATCGGTGCCATCTTTTTGGTGGACATGGCCCACTATGCGGGCTTGATCGCCGCAGGTGTCTACCCCAATCCCGTGCCCCATGCGGATGTGGTCACCTCGACCACCCACAAAAGCCTGCGCGGCCCCCGTGGCGGCATCATCCTCATGAAAGCCGAGCACGAAAAAGCCATCAACAGCGCGGTGTTCCCCGGTTTGCAAGGTGGCCCGCTGATGCACGTGATCGCGGCCAAAGCCGTGGCGTTCCGAGAAGCCCTGCAACCGGGCTTCAAGGACTACCAACAACAGGTGGTGAAAAACGCCCAAATCCTGGCGCAAACCCTCACCGAGCGCGGCTTGCGCATCGTCAGTGGTGGTACCCAAAGCCATGTCATGTTGGTCGACTTGCGCTCGAAAAACATCACTGGCAAAGCCGCAGAAGCCGCCTTGGGCGCAGCCCACATGACGATCAACAAAAACGCCATCCCCAACGACCCCGAGAAACCCATGGTCACCAGTGGCGTGCGCATCGGCACACCCGCCATGACCACCCGTGGGTTCAAAGACGACGAAGCCCGAGCCACCGCGCACCTGATCGCCGACGTGCTGGACCACCCGCACGACGAGGCCCACCTCGCGGCGGTGCGCGCCAAGGTGCATGCCCTGACCCGTCGCTTCCCTGTGTACGGCTGAGTCCAGATGAAGTGTCTTTTTTGCGGTCATGTGGAAACCCAGGTCATGGAGACCCGCATGTCCGAAGAAGGCGACTCGGTTCGCCGGCGTCGCCAATGCGCGGCCTGCGAAAAACGCTTCACCACCTACGAGCGGCCCGATGTGAGTTTCCCGGCCGTGGTGAAAAAAGACGGGCGGCGCATTGAATTTGACCGCAGCAAATTGCGCGCGTCCATGAATCTGGCGCTCAGAAAATGCCCGGTCAGCACCGAGCAAATTGACAGCGCTTTGGAGCGCATTGAGGAAAAGGTGCTGGCTGCCGGCCTGCGCGAGATCAGCTCC
>RFNL01000394.1 GCA_009927195.1 Betaproteobacteria bacterium
GGTACGGGATGCTGAAGTCCCGGGTGGTGGTAAGCCGATTATAGGGGGCGCTCTGCTACATTGCGGCCATGGGCATTTTGAACGAAAAAACATTGTGCTGGGCCTGAGTGGGGGCATCGCCTGCTACAAGGCGGCGGAGTTGTGCCGCGCTTTGGTCAAGGCCGGTGCCAGCGTGCAGGTGGTGATGACCGAGGCGGCCAGCGCTTTCATCACCCCGGTGACCATGCAGGCCTTGTCGGGCCAAGCGGTGTACCAATCGCAGTGGGATGCGCGGCAAGACAACAACATGGCCCACATCAACCTCACCCGCGGCGCCGATGCCATCTTGGTGGCCCCGGCCAGCGCGGATTTCATGGCGAAATTGCTGCATGGGCGTGCCGACGACTTGCTGAGTCTGGCTTGCTTGGCCAGGCCGATTGAGCGTGTACCTTTGTTGCTGGCCCCAGCCATGAACCGCGAGATGTGGGCCCACCCGGCCACCCAGCGCAATGTGACGGATTTGCGCGCCGATGGCTGCACCGTGTTCGGTGTGGGTCAGGGCGACCAAGCCTGCGGAGAAGTGGGCGATGGCCGCATGCTGGAGGCCCTAGAGTTGTTGCATGCCCTGGAGGCGTTTTTCGCGCCCAAGGTGTTGCTAGGTCGGCGTGTGTTGGTCAATGCAGGGCCCACGTATGAGGCCATAGATCCGGTGCGCGGCATCACCAACCGCTCCAGCGGCAAGATGGGTTTCGCCGTCGCCCGCGCAGCGGCCGATGCGGGTGCGCAAGTGTGTTTGGTGGCCGGGCCCGTGGCCTTGCCCACCCCGCATGGGGTCACGCGCATCGATGTGGTCAGCGCCCAAGAGATGCATGCGGCCGTGTTGGCCCAGGCAGACCATGCCGATGTATTTGTGGCCGCCGCTGCGGTGGCCGATTGGCGGGTGGATCAAGCGGCCGACCAAAAAATCAAGAAACAAGCCCATGCCGCTGCACCGACATGGCGGTTTTTGGAAAACCCAGACATCCTGGCCGAAATAGCGGCCAGCCCACGCGCGCGCAGCGGCGCTTTGTTTTGTGTGGGTTTTGCCGCTGAAAGCGAAAACCTGTTGGCCCATGCCCAGGACAAGCGCGCGCACAAGGGCGTGCCCTTGCTGGTGGGCAACATCGGCCCGGCCACTTTTGGCCAAGATGACAATGCCTTGTTGCTGGTTGATGCGCAGGGACAGCGTGAACTGACCCGGGCCAGCAAGGACGATTTGGCCCGTGAATTGATCCACGACCTGGCCCAACGATTGGGCCCTGTGACACCATGAACATTGATGTGAAAATTTTGGATCCGCGCATGGCCGAACTGCTGCCGGCGTACGCCACCCCCGGCAGTGCGGGCTTGGATCTGCGTGCTTGCTTGGATGCCCCCTTGGCTTTGGCGCCCAATGCCTGGCAATTGGTGCCGACCGGTCTGGCCATCCATTTGGCCGACCCGGCTTATGCGGCGATGATCCTGCCCCGCTCGGGCTTGGGCCACAAACATGGGATTGTGTTGGGCAACCTGGTGGGCCTGATTGACAGCGACTATCAGGGGCCCTTGATGATCAGCGCTTGGAACCGCAGCCCTGAGCCTTATACCTTGGCGCCGATGGAGCGCTTGGCCCAATTGGTCATCGTGCCCGTGATGCAAGCGCGTTTTCGCGTGGTGCCCGACTTCGCGCAGGCCACTCAGCGCGGCGCGGGCGGGTATGGCTCGACCGGAACCGCCTGAACTCAGTGCAAGCTGCCGCCGCCGGGGGCTTGCGGCAAAACCTTGAAAAACCCGGTGCCGGCACTGCCGCGCCCGACCTCGTCGACGCTGGCTTGGCGCACCTGGGCCACCCGCATGTCGATGTACAAGGACAACCCGGCCAGCGGGTGGTTGCCATCGAGCACCACGTGTTCAGGGTACAGATCGGTCACGGTGTAGAACACATCGCTGGGCGCATCGGCGTTGCAACCGACCGGCAGGGCGTGTCCTTCGATGGTCATGCCCACTTCGATCTCGGGTGGAAACAAAGCGCGCGGCTCCAGGAAAATCAGTGTTTCGTCGAAAGGGCCAAAAGCATCTTCGGGTTCAAGGTGCAACTTGAGCTTGTCTCCAGCCCCCAAGCCGATCAGGCCTTGGTCGATCTGGGCCAATAAATCGTTTCCACCCACCAAAAACTCGACTGGTTCGTCCAATTCATCCAGGATTTCGCCCAGAGAGTCTTTCAAAGTCCAGGTCAGCGCGACCACGCAAGGAGGTGTGATTTTCATGCGCTGCATTGTCGCAGTTTGTGCCTGCACCTATCATGGCCGCATGCAAACGACACCAGCCTTGGCCATGCTCGGCGGCCTGACAGCGAGCGACTTCATGCGCCGGTATTGGCAAAAAAAACCTTTTTTGGTGCGACAAGCCTTCCCTGGTTTCAAACCCTTGTTATCACGCAAGCAATTGTTTGACCTGGCGGCCAGCCCGGACGTGGCTTCCCGCTGGGTGCAAGGCCAGGGGCGCCATTGGCAGATGCGACATGGCCCTGTGCAAGCCCGGTCGCGGCCGACTTTTGCGCACCCGCAATGGACGCTGCTGGTGCAAGGGGTGGACATGCATTGCCAAGCAGCGTCCGATTTCTTACAAGCCTTTCGTTTTGTACCCGGTGCGCGGTTGGACGACTTGATGGTCAGTTGGGCCAGCCAAGGGGGCGGGGTGGGACCGCATTTCGACAGTTACGATGTATTTTTGGTGCAAGCCCAAGGGCAGCGGCGCTGGCGTTACGGCGCGCAAAAAGATTTGTCACTGCAGCCAGGCATGCCCTTGAAAATTTTGTCCTCGTTCAAGCCGCGCTGGGATGTGGTGCTCAACCCCGGTGACATGCTCTACCTGCCGCCGCGCTTGGCCCATGAGGGTACGGCAGTGGGTGAGTGCATGACCTATTCGGTGGGTTTTCGGGCCCCATCCTTGGCCGAGTTGGGTCGTGACATATTGCAACGCATGTCAGAACAAGCGGAAGATCTGTTGCCCAAGTGTCTGTATGCCGATCCGCATCAAGCAGCGGTCCAACACCCCGCTTGCATGCCCGATGGCCTGC
>RFNL01000251.1 GCA_009927195.1 Betaproteobacteria bacterium
GGTGGCGGTGGCGCTCGGTGACTACATCGCCAAAAATTTGATGGGCCAAGGTGCCGGTTTTGACATCTGAGCTTTGCGCACCGAGCCGCATGGTGCCACCCAGATCGGATTGGGCGTCGCGCTTTTTGATGCTGCCATCGGCATCTTTCCATTCGTTGATCAGGGCGATCACCGGGTGCGGCGTGTCGGGCTCAAATTCGGTGCTGTTGGCCGCGTCCAAATGGGCCACGTTGCGGGCATATTCGATGGTGGCCACTTGCATGCCCAGGCAAATGCCCAGATAAGGGATGCCTTGTTCGCGGGCAAAGCGGGCGGCGCAAATTTTGCCTTCAATGCCGCGCTTGCCAAAGCCCCCGGGCACCAGCACCGCGTCGAATTGGCCCAGACGGGAGGCGTTGTCTGGGTTCAGGGTTTCCGAGTCGATGTATTCGATGTGCACGTGGGCGTGGTTGATCAGGCCAGCATGGCGCAAGGCTTCGTTGAGCGATTTGTAGCTGTCAGAGAGGTCGACGTATTTGCCCACCATGGCAATGCTGACCTGGTGCTGAGGATGCTCCACCGCGTAGACCAGATCGTCCCAGCGTTTGAGATCGGCCGGTGCGGTGTGGATGCGCAGCTTGTCGCAGATCAGGGCATCCAGCCCTTGTTCGTGCAGCATGCGCGGCACTTTGTAAATGGTGTCGACATCCCACATGGAGATCACACCCCATTCGGGCACGTTGGAGAACAACGAGATTTTCTCGCGCTCTTCCTGGGGAACTTTTCGATCGGCTCGGCACAGCAGGGCATCGGCTTGGATGCCGATTTCGCGCAGTTTTTGGGCGGTGTGCTGGGTTGGTTTGGTTTTCAGTTCGCCCGCAGCGGCAATCCAGGGCACATAGGTCAGGTGCACAAAGGCAGCGTTGTTTGGGCCGAGCTTGAGACTCATTTGGCGCACCGCTTCCAAAAATGGCAAAGACTCGATGTCGCCCACGGTGCCGCCGATCTCCACGATGGCCACGTCGACCGCATCCGGGGTGCCCATGCCCGCACCCCGGCGCACAAAGTCTTGGATTTCGTTGGTGATGTGGGGGATGACCTGCACGGTTTTGCCCAAGTAGTCGCCACGGCGCTCTTTCTCGAGCACGCTTTTGTAAATTTGGCCAGTGGTGAAGTTGTTGGCGCGCCGCATCCGGGTGGTGATGAAGCGTTCGTAATGTCCCAAGTCCAAATCGGTTTCGGCGCCATCGTCGGTGACGAAAACCTCTCCGTGCTGGAACGGAGACATGGTGCCCGGATCGACA
>RFNL01000140.1 GCA_009927195.1 Betaproteobacteria bacterium
TGGATTCGCTCCAGGCACATTGTCAACTTGCTTAACTTCATCGGCCCCTCGCCTCACTTGGCGCGGAACACAATTCTGGCCCTGCTCAAATCGTAGGGCGTCAACTCCACCGTGACCTTGTCCCCGGGAAGAATGCGGATGTAGTGCATGCGCATCTTTCCGGAAATGTGTCCCAGCACCACATGCCCATTTTCCAATTTCACCCTGAATGTGGCGTTGGGCAGGTTTTCAACCACTTCGCCCTGCATCTGGATCACATCATCTTTGGACATGTGTCTTTAGCCACCCAAACTCGTACGGAAATTGGCCTTCTTCAACAGAGATTCGTATTGCTGGCTCATCAAGTAGTTTTGAACCTGGGCCATGAAGTCCATGGTCACCACCACGATGATCAACAATGACGTGCCACCGAAGTAGAACGGCACGTTGTATTTCAAAATCAAAAACTCGGGCAACAAACACACAAAGGTGATGTAGATGGCACCGGCCATGGTCAAACGCACCAAAATTTTGTCAATGTGCTTGGCGGTTTGCTCACCCGGGCGAATGCCTGGAATGAATGCGCCGCTTTTCTTCAAGTTGTCTGCGGTTTCACGGCTGTTGAACACCAAGGCCGTGTAGAAAAAACAAAAGAACACAATGGCCGCGGCATACAACATCACGTACACCGGCTGACCTGGCGACAAAGCGGCAGCGATGTCTTTGAGCCAGCGCATGCTGTCACCCGAGCTGAACCAACTCACCACGGTCGCCGGCAACAAAATGATAGAGGACGCAAAAATGGGAGGGATCACGCCGGACATATTGAGTTTGAGCGGCAAGTGAGAGGCCTGCCCACCATAAACCTTGTTGCCTACTTGGCGGCGCGCATAGTTGACCAAAATTTTGCGCTGTCCTCGCTCAACAAACACCACAAAGTAAGTTACCAAGGCCACGACGATGACGATGAAGATGGCCACCAACAAGCTCATGGCGCCAGTGCGAACCAACTCCAACAGCCCACCGATCGAGCTGGGCAATCCCGCTGCGATACCGCCAAAGATCAAAATCGAGATGCCGTTGCCCAAGCCACGTTCGGTGATTTGTTCGCCCAGCCACATCAAAAACATGGTGCCAGCCGTCAACGTGACCATGGCGGTGACCCGAAACCCCATACCAGGTGAAACGACCAAGCCCGCCGAAGACTCCAAGGCCAAGGCAATACCCATGGACTGGAACAAGGCCAAACCCAAAGTACCGTAGCGCGTGTACTGGGTGATTTTGCGGCGACCGGCTTCACCTTCTTTTTTCAATTGCTCCAATGTGGGCACCACATAGGCCATCAACTGCATGATGATGGAGGCAGAGATGTAGGGCATGATGCCCAAGGCGAACACGGTAAAGCGCGACAAGGCTCCACCTGAGAACATGTTGAACAGGCTCAGAATGCCGCCTTGTTGACCTTTGAACAATTGCTGCAATTGGGCCGGATCAATGCCAGGCACCGGGATGTGCGCACCCACCCGGTACACCACCAAGGCGAGCAGCAAAAACACCAAGCGGCGCCGCAAGTCGCCGTGGTTGCTGTTTTTGGAGATCGAAGCAGAGGTGGCCAAGGTAGATTCTCTGGAGTTGAGGTTCAGCCCACTGAGCCGCCAGCAGCTTCAATCGCGGCTTTGGCGCCGGCGGTGGCGCCGATGCCGTTGAGCTTGACAGCACGCTTGATTTCACCCGTGTTGATGACCTTGACCACACGCGCCAATTCACCTACCAAGCCAGCGGCTTTCAGGGTGAGCATGTTGATTTCGTCAGCGCCCAAACGCTCCAATGCGGTCAATGTGACCTCTTCGTTGAAACGCAGCGTGCGCGATTTAAAGCCCCGCTTGGGCAACCGCCGTTGCAAAGGCATTTGACCGCCTTCAAAACCCACCTTGTGGTAGCCGCCAGAACGGGATTTTTGACCTTTGTGGCCGCGACCAGCGGTTTTACCCAGGCCAGAGCCGATGCCACGGCCCACGCGGCGGCGATTGGGGCGTGATCCATCGGCGGGTTTGATCGTGTTGAGTTCCATCTTGAAACCTTTAAAGCACTTTGACCAGATAGCTGATCTTGTTGATCATGCCGCGCACTGCGGGTGTGTCTTGCAGTTCGCTCACGCTGTTGACTTTGCGCAAACCCAAGCCGCGCACGGTCGCACGGTGCGACTCCTTGGTGCCAATCGGGCTGCGCACGAGTTTGATTTTGACGGTAGGTGTATTGCTCATGTGGGGCTCCGTATCAGGCGAAGATGTCTTCCACCGACTTGCCACGCTTGGCCGCAACTTCAGAGGCCGTGGTGCAACGCTGCAAGGCATCCAAAGTGGCACGAACCATGTTGTAAGGGTTGGAAGAGCCATGGCTCTTGGCCACGATATCGGTGATGCCCATCACCTCAAACACCGCGCGCATGGGACCGCCGGCAATGATTCCTGTGCCCTTGGGCGCTGGGTTCATCATCACGCTGGCTGCGCCATGGTGACCGGTCACAAAATGGTGGATGGTGCCGTTTTTCAACGAAACTTTGCTCATGTTGCGACGGGCTTCTTCCATCGCTTTTTGCACGGCCAGCGGCACCTCTTTGGATTTGCCCTTGCCCATGCCCACGCGGCCGTCGCCGTCGCCGACCACGGTCAGTGCTGCGAAACCCAGAATACGA
>RFNL01000368.1 GCA_009927195.1 Betaproteobacteria bacterium
AAGCATTTGCTGAAACCCAAACGCCCGCACTTTTGTGGGCGTTTTTGTTGGTGAGAGCCAAAGCGTGAAGGATCCCTTTTTGCAAGCAGTGCAGGCGCGCGCCGAGCGCATGGTCTACACCACCGAAGGTGTGAAACAGGTGTGGCATGTGTGGGGACGTGAACATGCCCATCCCGTGGTGCTGCTGCATGGGGGCAGTGGCAGTTGGACCCACTGGGTGCGCAACATCCCTGCCTTGGCACAAAACCATGCGGTCTGGGCCATGGACCTGCCAGGCATGGGTGATTCAGATTTACCGCCCCAAGCCAAAGATGCCGATGACATCGCACCGTGGGTGGCCAAGGGCATGGCGCATTGGCTCAATGACCAAGCCTGTGCACTGATGGGCTTTTCGTTTGGTGGACTGACAGCGGGTTTTGTGGCCGCGCAGCACCCCGAAATCGTGTCACGGCTGCTGTTGGTCGGTGTGCCCGGCTTGGGACTGTTTGTCGACCCCTTGCCCTTGCGTGGTTTTCAGGCCAACATGACAGCGGAACTTCGCGAAGCCGTGAACCGGCATAACTTGATGGCCATCATGTTGGCCCATGAAGCGTCATTAACGGCGCAAACCCTGGAAATCCAAGAGGCCAACGTGGTGCGGGATCGCTTGCGCAAGCGGCGCATCGCGCGCAGCACCATCATGCTGGAGTTGCAAAAACAATGGCGTTGCCCGGTGCATGTGTTGTGGGGTGCCAAAGATGCCTTGTATGAAGCCCATTTGGACACGGCAGAGCAACGGCTGATGGATTGCGATTTGCGAGACATCACCCTGTTGGCCGACACCGGCCATTGGGCCAACTATGAAAACGATCGCGCCTTCAATGCCTGGGCTTTGAAACAATTGGCTTCGCCGCTGTAAAGCCTCAAGCCACAGGATCGGGCATGACAGCGGTGACCTCGATTTCCACCAAAGCACGCGATTCCACCAAGGCGGTCACGGCCACACAGGTCATGGCGGGAAAATTTCGGCCCATCACCTCCCGATAGACCGGCCCCAAACCCTTGAGAGATGCCACATACAAGTCGCGGTTGGTGACATACCAAGTCATGCGCACCATGTGTTCGGGGCCTGCGCCAGCAGCTTGCAACACCGCCAACACATTGCGCAAGGCTTGGTCGGTTTGCTGCAAAAAATCATCGCTTTCAAATTGTTGCTGGGCGTTCCATCCCACCATTCCACCGACGTAAATGTGGGTGCCCCGCGCGGCAATGCCGTTGGCATAACCCTTGGGTCGCTCCCAGCCTTCGGGTTGAATGTGTTGGTGCATCGCTGCCTTTCAAGAGTTGGCCATTTGGCGCAATTTAAATCGTTGCAATTTGCCCGTTTCGGTGCGGGGCAGTTGGGTCATAAAAGTGATTTCACGCGGGTATTTGTAGGGCGCCAAACTGGCTTTGACATGGTCTTGCAGTTCCTTGACCAGCTCGGCATTTCCTTCGTGCGGGGGGCGCAACACACAGTAGGCCTTGATGATCATGCCGCGCTCCACATCGGCTTTGCCCACCACGCCGCATTCGGCCACAGCAGGGTGTTTGAGCAAAGCATCTTCAACCTCTGGCCCGCCGACGTTGTAGCCTGCGGTGATGATCATGTCATCGTCACGCGCTTGGTAAAGGAAGTAGCCGTCTTCGTCCTGGATGAACGCGTCGCCTGGAAAATTCCAGCCCGCTTGCACATAGCGCTGCTGGCGCTCATCTTCCAGGTAACGGCAACCCGTGGGGCCAATCACGGCCAAGCGACCCACTTGCCCGCGCGGCAACTCCTGCCCCTGCTCATCCACCACCTTGGCCTGGTAACCCGGTACCACTTTGCCAATGGCACCACGGCGCACTTCATCACCGGCGGAGGAAATGAAAATATGGAACATTTCGGTGGCACCAATGCCATCGAGCATTTCCAAGCCACTGGCCTGTTTCCACAATTGGCGCGTGGCATCAGGCAAACCCTCTCCCGCACTGACACTGATGCGCAAACTGGGTACTGAGCCAGGTTGAATGTGGGCCGCCATCTGGCGGTAAAACGTGGGCGCGGTGTAGCAAATGCTGCAACCCACTTGGGCCATCACTTCGACCATGGTGGCCGGTGTGTAGGGCTTGTCGTGAAAATACACCGAACAACCGGCCCACATCGGAAACACCAACAAGCCACCCAAACCAAAGGTAAAGGCCAGAGGGGGTGAGCCCATCACGATGTCCTCGGGCCTGGCCCGCAGCACATGGCGTGGCCAGGCTTCACAGGCGCTCAAAATGTCGCGGTGGCTGTGGGCTGTCGCTTTGGGTATGCCGGTGGTGCCCGAGGTGAAGGCCAACATGGCGATGTCATCGGCCAGGGTGGGGCAAGCATGGAAGTGGCCCGGCTGTGCGGCGGCACGCACGGCCAAACAGCCCGGGGCATCCATCAAATTGAAGGGCACGATGGTGCGCAACACGTTTTGCGGTTGTTGGGCCAAGGTCAACTCGTCGAGCAAAGCTGCATCGCACAAGGCCACACTGGGCTGGGCTTTGGCGATGATTTCTCTCAACTCTTTGGCACGCAACAGTGGCATGGTGGCCACGGCCACCATGCCAGCCTTGACCACACCCATCCAGGCCAGGGCCAAACCGATCGAATTGCCGCCGCGCAACAACACCCGGTTGCCTGGCACCAGCCCCAGGTCGTGGACCAACACTTGAGCGATGCGGTCCACCCGTTCCAGCGCATCGCTGAAGCTCAAGGTGATGCGCGGTGAGCGCAAAAAAGGGCGATCGGCCCAACCCTTGGCCGTCGCCGCTTCGAACAAGTGGTGTATCAAATTCACTTGGTCGGGAAAAGCCAGCTCGGGCCGATCACGCAGCATCAGGGGTTGCAGTGGCGGGGGTGGCAAACGATCCCGCACAAAGTGATCAACGTGCGCCGTCATGTGGCCACTCCTTTGAGCACGGACTTGCCCATGATGAGCAGTTGCACTTCGCTGGCCCCTTCGTAAATGCGCAGCGCACGGATGTCTCTGTACAAGGCTTCCACCTTGGTGCCCACTTGCACACCACGACCGCCATGCATTTGGACCGCCATGTCGATGACTTTTTGGGCGTTTTCGGTGGCGGTGAATTTGGCCATCGCAGCCGCTTGTGTGTATGCCCCGTTGTCCATGCCGGATTGGGTGTCGCGCATCCAAGCGGCGCGGTAGGTCAGCAAGGCGGCTGCGTCGACCAAGGCGGCCATTTCGCCCAAACGGGCCTGGGTCAATTGAAAGTCGGCCAGGGTTTGGCCAAACATGCGCCGGTTTTGGGCATGTTGTGTGGCTTCGTGCAAGGCACGCCGGGCCATGCCCAATGCCGCTGCGGCCACCGATGCGCGAAAAATATCCAAGGTGCGCATGGCCAACTTAAAGCCACCATGGGTGTCACCCAATTGGGCTTGCGCGGGCAAACGGCAATGGTCAAAGCGCAGGGTTGCCAAGGGGTGTGGGGAGATCACGTGCAAGTGGGCCTTGGTGTCCAAGCCAGGCACGTCGGCGTCCACGATGAAGGCGGTGATGCCACGCGCACCGGCTGGTGGATCGGTCTTGGCAAACACCACATAAAAATCGGCAATGCCGCCATTGCTGATCCAGGTTTTTTGGCCATGGAGCACATGGCCCTGGCCGTCCGATTCGGCGCGGGTGAGCATGCCCGCCACGTCCGAGCCCGCATCGGGCTCGCTCAAGGCAAAAGCCGCAATTTTTTTTCCCTGGGCCACCGCAGGCAGGTACTGGGCCTGCTGGCTGGGCGTGCCCGCCAAGGTGATCGCCCCACTGCCCAGGCCCTGCATGGCAAAAGCGAAGTCGGCCAAGGGTGAGTGCCAGGCCAGCGTCTCGCGCAAAATCACCAGGGCCCTGGAATCCAATTCCGGCAAAGCGCCCCCATGGGCGGCGGGCACACAGT
>RFNL01000079.1 GCA_009927195.1 Betaproteobacteria bacterium
CACCAGATGCGATTTTTTGGCCAGCAGGGCTTCAAAAGCATTGAAAAATTCTTCTTGTGTGCGTTCTTTATTGGCAAAAAACTGGACATCGTCGATCAGCAACAGGTCCAACGAGTGGTAACGCGTCTTGAATTCGTCAAAGGTTTTGCGCTGATAGGCTTTGACCACATCCGACACAAACTGTTCGGCATGGATGTACAAAACCTTGGCCTCTGGCCGATCTTGCAATAACTTATTTCCGACGGCATGCACCAAATGCGTCTTGCCCAAACCCACACCACCATATATGAACAAGGGGTTGTACAACTGGCCCGGGACGGAGGCCACATGCATGGCCGCAGCGCGGGCCATGCGGTTGGCAGATCCCTCGACCAGTGAATCAAAAGTCAGCACACTGTTGAGACGGGTGCGAAAGCCCGTGCCCACGGGGGCATCGGCTTCGACCGGCGAGTCCATGGCCAAATCAGGCTCGGGCATGGGACGGTAAGAACTTGATTTAATGGGGGTGTCGCGGGGTGTCAGCGACAATTCCAGCGTCATCGGATGGCCCTGAAGTTGTTGCAAGATGGCCGATAAACGATGGGCATACTGGGTGCGCACCCAATCCAGCTTGAAACGGTTGCCCACCAGCACGGTGACCTTGGTCTGGTCATCCGAAACACGCGCTTGCAGCGGGCGAATCCAGGTGTTGAACTGCTGATCGGGCAATTCTTGGGCCAATTGCTCCACACAATCGAGCCACAGTTGATCTGCGGGACCGGTGTTGTGAGACGGGGGGATGAATGGCGGCATAAAAACTGTGGACAGACGCGAGATTATCGGCCTAAAAAAGCGTGTTTATCAAAAAATTATCCACAGGCGGAATAATCTAACAGGTCAGCGGGTGCAAACTTACGGCATCTTCTTTGAAGGGCTTTCAAGTCACTGAAAATTTTGAGATAATCATGGGTTTCCCCGATTGATCGGGGCATTTAGATTGGACCCACATGAAACGCACCTATCAACCTTCTAAAACGCGCCGTGCACGCACACACGGTTTCTTGGTTCGCATGAAAACCCGTGGCGGTCGTGCCGTGATCAATGCACGCCGTGCCAAAGGGCGCAAGCGCTTGGCGGTTTGATCGACGCAGACCGCACACGTCTTGGCGGAATCTGCACCCCATGCCGCAAATCAAACGCATCAAAGAGTGGGCGCAGTTTCAGCAACTCATGGCTTATCCACCGGTGGCGCGCTCGCAGCACTTTGTGGTGCACAGGGGATATGGCCATGATGTGTCTGTGCCCCCGGCGGGCGCCGAAAATGCCATGGCGCAGGCATCCCTGTTGAAAGGCTTGTGCATGGCCACCTTGATTCCCAAGCGCTGGGCCAAACGAGCGGTGACGCGCAATGCGATGAAGCGTCAAATCATGGCGGCTTTCAGCAATGAACAAAAAAACCTGCTGCCAGTCCCCCATTTGGTGCGCTTGCAATCTTCTTTTGACACCAGGGTGTTCAATAGCGCCAGTTCGGCATCGCTGAAAATTGTGGTTGCCCAAGAAGTGGGTCAATTGCTGAAACGACTGGTTCGCCCATGAACAAGGTGTTAATGGCATTGGTGAGAGCTTATCGCTTGTTACTCAGCCCATGGCTGGGTGGCGCGTGTCGGTTTTATCCCACCTGTTCGGCCTATGCCCTGGAAGCTTTGCAGGTGCACGGCGCGGCCAAAGGCGCGTACTTGGGCCTGTATCGCATTTGCAGATGCCAGCCCTTTTGCCAAGGCGGTATCGACCCCGTACCGCCCAAAATCAAAACATGGCAGCCATCGTCCCCCGAAGCCGCAACCATACCCACCACCCCAACCAAGAACCTGACATGAACGATATTCGGCGCACCATTTTGTGGGCGGCATTTGCCTTTTCCATGGTCTTGTTGTGGGACCAATGGCAA
>RFNL01000078.1 GCA_009927195.1 Betaproteobacteria bacterium
ACCATAGGTTTCAGCGGGGCGCTCGCCCTCGGCGTAAAAAGCATTGGGGTGCAATACTTTTTTGCCCGCATTGATGAACTGCACAAAACCGGCCACACCCCCCGCGCCCGAGTAGTCGTCAGACTTGCCGCTGCGCTCGTCGATCAAGCGAATGCGCACACCGTTGTTCAGGTAACTCAGTTCACGCAAGCGCTTGCTGAGGATGTCGTAATGGAAATCGTGGTTTTGCGTGAAGATGTCGGTATCGGGCAGGAAATGCACCTCAGTGCCACGCTTATCGGTCTCGCCCGTGACGCGCATGGGAGAGACTTCCACGCCGTCGACTGTTTCCAGCAAACGGTTTTGCACAAAGCCTTTGGCGAACTCGATGGTGTGCACCTTGCCTTCGCGGCGCACCACCAAGCGCAACCACTTGGACAAAGCGTTGACACAAGACACCCCCACACCGTGCAAACCACCGGACACCTTGTAACTGTTTTGGTTGAACTTGCCGCCCGCGTGCAATTCGGTGAGGGCGATTTCGGCCGCCGAGCGACGAGGCTCGTGCTTGTCATCCATCTTCACGCCGGTGGGAATGCCTCGGCCGTTGTCGGTCACACTGATTGAATTGTCCAAGTGGATGGTGACCACAATGTCATCGCAATGGCCTGCCAAAGCCTCGTCAATCGAGTTGTCCACCACCTCAAACACCAAATGGTGCAAACCCGTGCCATCGGACGTGTCGCCGATGTACATGCCCGGTCGCTTGCGCACCGCTTCCAAGCCCTCCAGGATTTGGATAGCCCCCTCGCCATAGGCATCCGTGGCCGTCAATTCATTGGGGTCGGTGGGGAAAAGGGGGTCTTCGCGATCGGTCATGGACTCATTCGACCCCGCTGGGGCCGCTCAAAAAAATCAGGTAAAAAAACAATCGGCTCAGATGCGCATGGGCATCACAACGTATTTGAAGTGGGCGTCGTCCGGTATGGTGAACAAAGCGGAACTGTTGCTGTCTGCCACCTCAATCTTGACCATCTCTTGTTGCATATTGGTCAAGGCATCGATCAAATAACTGATGTTGAATCCAATTTCCACCGAATCCCCGTCATAGTCAATCTCGATCTCATCGGTGGCTTCTTCCTGCTCGGTGTTATTGCAAACCACGCGCAAGCAAGCCGGTTCCAAAGTCAGTCGAACCCCTTTGAATTTTTCGCTGGTCAATATGGCCGTGCGTTGCAAGCTCGACAACAAAGGTTGCCGGCCCAAAATCACCGAGTTCTTGTGGCCCTTGGGGATCACGCGGTTGTAGTCTGGAAATTTACCTTCCACGAGTTTGGTCACAAACTCCATGTGATCAAACCTGAAACGCGCTTGGTTGTTGGCAAACTGCAGTTCCAAAGAGCCTTCTCTGTCACTGAGCAAACGCTGCAATTCCAGCACCGTTTTGCGCGGCAATATGACTTCTTGGCGCGGCACTTCGTTGTCCAGGGTGGACGATGCAAATGCCAATCGATGGCCATCGGTGGCCACCAGACTCAATTGCTTGCCATCGGCCACGAACAAAATGCCATTGAGGTAGTAACGAATGTCATGCACGGCCATGGCAAACGAGACTTGTTGCAACAAGTTTTTGAATGTCTTTTGCGGCAAGCTGAATGCCGGGCCCAATTCTGCGGACTCTTGCACCAAAGGAAAATCTTCGGCCGGCATGGTTTGCAGGCTAAAACGGCTCTTACCGCCTTTGAACAACAACTTGTTTTGGTTGGTTTCCAAAACCACGGTTTGCTCGGATGGCAGGGAACGCAAAATATCGATCAATTTACGCGCCGCCACAGTGGTGGCAAATGACCCGGCATCGCCGTCTAATTCCACCGATGTTTTGATTTGAATTTCCAAGTCACTGGTCGTGAATTGCAATTGACGACCCGTTTTGCGAATCAGCACATTGCCCAAAATAGGCAGGGTTTGACGCCGCTCCACAATGCCAGCGACCGCTTGCAATGCCAATAAAACCTTGTCTTGCGTGGATTTGAAGACGATCATGTCAACCTCTTGGTGATTTATTTAAGAGTAATAGCTAGTAGTAAAGCCGGACCGGGTGTGTGGAGAACCCCATTTTCCCTTTTTTCTTCAAGCACTTGTGTCAACCCAAAGCATGTGTGCAAGCCGCGCCGTGGGCCCTGGGCCAATGGGGATAACTTTCTTAAAACCGACGCACCTGTGGACAAGTGTGCGGTTGTGCGCATTTCATCCACAGGGTTTGCTGTGGGGAGATATCCGTTAGACATCATTTTGATATCAGCCCTTGAGTGTTTGTTCCAGCACATGTAACTGCTGGTTCAGTTCGTTGTGTTGTTGGCGTTCCGTGGAAATTTTGCGAACCGCATGCAACACAGTGGTGTGGTCGCGTCCACCAAACATTTCACCAATTTCGGGCAAGCTCTTTTGGGTCAGCTCTTTGGCCAGGTACATGGCAATTTGCCGGGGCCGGGCAATCGAGGTGGGTCGTTTCTTGGAATACATGTCCGCAACTTTGATCTTGTAATAGTCGGCCACGGTTTTTTGGATGTTCTCCACCGAGATCTGGCGGTTTTGTAGGGACAACAAATCGCGCAAGGCTTCGCGCGCCAATG
>RFNL01000342.1 GCA_009927195.1 Betaproteobacteria bacterium
TTGGGGGCCATACCCGCCAGTGACCCCAAGTTTTTGGGCATGCTGGGCATGCACGGCACGATCGAGGCCAACAATGCCATGCAGCATTGCGATGTGCTGATTGCCATTGGTGCGCGGTTTGACGATCGGGTCATCGGCAACCCCAAGCACTTTGCCCAAAACGAGCGCAAGATTGTCCACATCGACATCGACCCATCCAGCATTTCCAAGCGGGTCAAGGTGGACGTGCCCATCGTGGGCGATGTCAAAGATGTGCTCACCGAACTGATCAACCTGATCGCCGAGTCCAAAACCAAAGTCGACGCCAAAGCATTGGCCGATTGGTGGACCACTGTGGAAGGCTGGCGTTCTCGCCAGTGCCTGAGTTATGACCGGGGCAACAAAGACGTGATCAAGCCTCAGTTTGTGGTCGAAACACTTTGGAACATGACCAAGGATGTGGAGGCCTACATCACCTCTGATGTGGGTCAGCACCAAATGTGGGCGGCCCAGTATTACCGCTTCGACCAACCCCGGCGCTGGATCAATTCTGGTGGACTGGGCACCATGGGTGTGGGCATCCCCTATGCCATGGGCATCAAATTGGCCAAGCCCGAGAGCGAGGTGTATTGCATCACCGGCGAAGGATCGGTGCAGATGTGCATTCAAGAGTTGTCAACCTGTTTGCAGTACAACACGCCGATCAAGATCATGGCCTTGAACAATCGCTATCTGGGGATGGTGCGGCAATGGCAAGAGATCGAGTACTCGGGCCGCTACAGCCACAGTTACATGGATGCGCTGCCCAATTTTGTCAAACTCGCCGAGTCCTACGGCCATGTGGGCTTGTTGATTGAGCGTCCGCAAGACGTGGAGGGCGCTTTGATCGAGGCGCGCAAGCTCAAGGACCGCACGGTGTTCATGGACTTTCGCACCGACCCGACCGAAAACGTATTCCCTATGGTGCAAGCTGGCAAGGGCATCACCGAAATGCTGCTGGGCAGCGAGGACTTATAAGGCTTGTCGCGCCTGATTGCGCAGACCCAAATTCCATCAACCCCGAGAAGAATCTATTGCCCGCCAACTTTGCCGGTTACCGCTGGCAGACGAGGGCGGTGACACCCCAGCAATCCTATTTGCGGCGGTGTTTGAGCGAAAAGAGGAATCCCCATGAAACACATTATTTCTGTCTTATTGGAAAACGAACCTGGCGCTTTGTCCCGGGTGGTGGGCCTGTTCTCGGCCCGTGGTTACAACATCGAGTCATTGTCGGTGGCCCCTACCGAAGACCCCAGTTTGTCGCGCATGACGCTGCAAACGGTGGGTTCGGACGATGTGATCGAGCAAATCACCAAGCACTTGAACCGGTTGATTGAGGTGGTCAAAGTGGTGGACCTGACCGAAGGCGGCTACACCGAACGCGAACTGATGATGGTCAAGGTGCGCGCAGTAGGCAAAGAGCGCGAAGAAATGAAGCGCATGGCCGATATTTTCAGGGGCCGCATCATCGATGTGACCGACAAAAGCTACACCATTGAAGTCACTGGCGACCAGTCGAAAAACGACGCTTTTTTAGAAGCCTTGGAACGCTCGGCCATTTTGGAAACCGTGCGCACGGGTGCCTGCGGCATTGGCCGTGGTGAACGTGTGTTGCGTGTTTGATGCACTCAACCCTTTCCCAACCCTTTTTCACCCAGGAGAAAACATGAAGGTTTACTACGACAAAGACTGTGACTTGAGCATCATCAAGGGCAAGACTGTGGCCATCATCGGTTACGGCTCGCAAGGTCATGCCCATGCGCAAAACCTCAACGACAGCGGCGTCAAGGTGTTGGTGGGTCTGCGTCCTGGCGGTGCCAGTTGGAACAAGGTTGAAAAAGCCGGCCTCAAAGTGGCCGCTGTTGCCGACGCGGTCAAAGCCGCCGATGTGGTGATGATTTTGTTGCCCGACGAGCAAATTGCCAGCGTCTACAGCAACGATGTGGAACCCAACATCCAAAAAGGTGCGTCCTTGGCCTTTGCCCACGGTTTCAATGTGCACTACAACCAAGTGGTGCCGCGTGCCGATTTGGACGTGTGGATGGTCGCCCCCAAGGCGCCTGGCCACACCGTGCGCTCCACCTATGTCCAAGGCGGTGGTGTGCCCCATTTGGTGGCCGTGCACCAAGACTGCAGCGGCAAAGCGCGTGACATGGCGCTGAGCTATGCCATGGCCAACGGTGGTGGTAAGGCCGGCATCATCGAAACCAATTTCCGCGAAGAAACCGAAACCGATTTGTTTGGCGAGCAAACCGTTTTGTGTGGTGGCGCGGTCGAACTCATCAAGACCGGTTATGAAATCTTGGTTGAGGCCGGTTACTCCCCCGAAATGGCTTACTTTGAATGCCTGCACGAACTCAAACTCATTGTTGACTTGATTTACGAGGGCGGCATTGCCAACATGAACTATTCGATTTCCAACAACGCGGAATTCGGTGAGTATGTGACTGGCCCCGAGGTCATCAACGACCAGTCGCGCGCTGCAATGCGCAAAGCCCTGGAGCGCATCCAAAACGGCGAATATGCCAAGGCCTTCATTTTGGAAGGCCGCACTGGCTACCCCAGCATGACCGCGCGTCGCCGCTTGACCGAGGACCACTCGATCGAAAAAGTGGGTTCCCAACTGCGCTCCATGATGCCTTGGATTTCCAAGAACAAACTGGTGGACAAAACCCGCAATTGATGGTGTCTTTACCGCGCACAAAGGCCACCCGGTTGGTCTTTGCGTTGGTGTTTTTTTCAGCGATACATTGAGTTCATGGCATCCAATTCATACCCGCATCCCATCTTGGCCCGCGAGGGTTGGCCCTTCATCTTGCTGGCCTTGGCCATGGCAGTGGGCACACATGCCAGCCTGGGTTGGGCATGGGCTTTGCCATTTGATGTGATCTTGGTGTTTGTGGTTCAGTTTTTTCGCGATCCTGCGCGCACCATTCCCGATTTGCCCAATGCAGTGTTGTCGCCCGCAGATGGGCGCATTGTGAAAATCGAAAAGGCATTTGACCCTTTTGCCCAGCGCGAGGCCATCTTGGTCAGCGTGTTCATGAATGTGTTCAATGTGCACAGCAATCGCTCCAGCGTCAACGGCGTGGTGCGCAGCGTGAACTACTTTCCCGGCTTATTTGTCAATGCCGATTTGGACAAGGCTTCGACCGAAAACGAGCGCAATGCCCTGGTCATCGATGCCCAAATTGCGGGGGCGCAACACACCGTCACCTTGGTGCAAGTGGCTGGGTTGATCGCACGGCGCATCCTTTGCTATGTGCAAGCCGGTCAGGTGTTGCAAAAGGGCGAGCGTTACGGCTTTATCCGTTTTGGCTCGCGGGTGGATGTGTACTTGCCTTTGAGCGCGCAGGTATTGGTTGCGCCCGGTGACAAGGTGTCGGCCACGCTCTCTCCTTTGGCCACGGTGGGCTGATCGCTCTGTGGCCCAAAACCCCATGAGCGAGCCCACCGACAAAGCCGACGAAGCGCTCCCCCGCCCGCGCAAGGGCATTTACGTGCTGCCCAATTTGTTCACCTTGGCGGCATTGTTTGGCGGGTTTTATGCCATTGTGATGGCGATGAACAACCACTTCGATCTGGCGGCCATGGGTGTGTTTTGTGCCATGGTCCTCGACAGTTTGGATGGCCGCGTGGCCCGCATGACCAACACCCAAAGTGCGTTTGGCGAGCAAATGGACTCTTTGGCCGACATGGTTTCATTTGGCGCTGCACCCGCCCTCATTGCTTATGAGTGGTCGCTCAAAGGCCTGGGCCGTTGGGGATGGGTGGCTGCTTTTGTGTATTGCGCATGCGCAGCATTGCGCTTGGCGCGCTTCAACGTCAACACCTCGGTGGTGGACAAGCGCTACTTCCAAGGTTTGCCGTCGCCTGCTGCGGCCGCGCTGGTCATGGGCTACATCTGGATCATGACCGAGATGCAATGGATGGATGCCGGCATCACCTGGGTGATGTTTGCGGTTTGCTTGTTTTCGGGCTTGACCATGGTCACCAATTTGCCCTACTACAGCTTCAAAGACCTGCAAATGAAAAAAAGCGTGCCTTTTGCGGCCATAGTTTTGTTGGCCTTGATCATTGCCGTCATCAACATCCACCCGCCCTTGGTGTTGTTCGCCTTGTTTGTGATGTATGGCTTGAGCGGTTACACGGTTTATGCGTATCGCAAGGCCAAAGGCGTGCAAACAAGCGTCATCAGCACCTCGACCGATGAGCCCGATGAAAAAGGGCTGCACAACTGAAGCCAAGCCTGTGATAAGCTGTTGCCCATGGACATCACCCGCTTGCTACTGCTACTGTGCGCCATGGGGCGGAGTGGGTAGTGCACGCGCATTCCATTCAAGGCCCGTACGCCAGTGCTACGGGCCTTTTGTTTTTTGCGATGATTTTTCTTGAACAGGAGCGGCGACATGAGCGACCGATTGATCATTTTTGACACCACATTACGCGACGGTGAGCAGTCTCCAGGCGCCTCCATGACCAGGGACGAGAAACTGCGCATTGCGCGCCAGCTTGAGCGGCTCAAGGTCGACGTGATCGAGGCCGGTTTTGCCGCCAGCTCCAACGGCGACTTTGAGGCGGTGCAAGCCATTGCCAATGCCATCAAAGATTCAACGGTGTGCTCTTTGGCCCGTGCCAATGACCGGGATATTTCCCGCTCCGCCGAAGCCCTCAAAGGGGCCAGGCGTGCGCGCATCCACACGTTTATTGCCACGTCCAATTTGCACATGGAGAAAAAGCTGCGCATGTCGCCCGATCAGGTGTTCGAGCAAGCCCGTCAATCGGTGCGCTTTGCCCGCAACCTGCTCGACGACATCGAGTTCAGCCCCGAGGACGGCTACCGCAGCGACATGGACTTTTTATGCCGGGTTTTAGAGGCCGTCATCCATGAGGGGGCCACCACCATCAACGTGCCCGACACCGTGGGCTATGCCATCCCTGAGTTGTATGGTGAGTTCATTCGCAGCTTGCGCGAGCGCATCCCCAACAGCGACAAAGCCATTTGGTCGGTGCATTGCCACAACGACTTGGGGATGGCCGTGGCCAATTCATTGGCAGGGGTCAAGATCGGTGGTGCGCGCCAAGTGGAATGCACCATCAACGGCCTGGGCGAGCGGGCGGGCAATTGTTCGCTGGAGGAGGTGGTCATGGCAGTCAAAACCCGGCGCGATTACTTTGGCTTGGATTGCGGTGTGGATGCACGCCATATCTTGGCGGCCAGCCGCATGGTGAGCCAAACCACGGGTTTTGTGGTCCAACCCAACAAAGCCGTGGTGGGAGCCAATGCTTTCGCGCATGCATCAGGCATTCACCAAGATGGGGTGCTCAAGGCGCGTGACACCTACGAAATCATGCGTGCCGAAGACGTGGGCTGGAGCGCCAATAAATTGGTGCTGGGCAAACTCAGCGGGCGCAATGCCTTCAAACAGCGCTTGTTGGACTTGGGCGTGGAGATGGAGTCCGAGGCCGACATCAATGCCGCTTTTGCGCGCTTCAAAGAGTTGGCCGATCGCAAAAGCGATATCTTTGACGAAGATATTTTGGCCCTGGTCAGCGAAGAAAACACCCTCCAAGGCGACGATGCCTACGGCTTTGTGTCTTTGGCCCAGCACAGCGAGACCGGCGAGCGCCCTCAGGCCAAAGTGGTGTTCACCGTGCATGGCAAAGAAGTGCATGGCCAATCCGATGGCAATGGCCCTGTCGATGCATCCCTCAAGGCCATAGAGAGCCATGTGAAGAGCGGTGCTGAAATGGTGCTTTACTCGGTCAATGCCATCAGTGGTTCCACCGAAAGCCAAGGCGAGGTTACCGTGCGTTTGCAAAACAGTGGTCGGGTGGTCAATGGCGTCGGGTCAGACCCCGACATCGTGGTGGCCTCGGCAAAAGCTTACTTGAGTGCACTCAATAAGCTGCAAAGCAAGGCCGATCGCGTGGCCGCCCAGGGCTGATGCGTTGACGGGCAACCAGGCCGTTTGTTGACTTGATGAATCTTTTACAAGTCTTTGATCTTGTGAAATTATTTTTCTTTGTTAGACTCTGGTTTTCCAGATCTATGGGGTGTGTTTTGAAGCAAATTGCCAGCGTTTGGGTCTCGCTTTGTTTGTCCATGGGTCTGATGGCTTGGGCTAAGGCGGCAGAATCCGTCAAGTCTTCCCAGTCCACCACCAAAAAAGCCGCTGTTCAAGCCCAGCGACACAAAGCCAAAACGCCCGTCAAAGCCCGCGTCGATACACGTCCATCCTTTGGCAAGGTAGCGGGTTTGCACGAGGTGAGCGATGAACTCTCTCTCAAATCCAGCGTGGCCTTGGTGGTTGACCAAGAAACCCAAGAGGTCTTGCTCAGCAAGAACGACAGCGCGGTCTTGCCCATTGCCTCCATCACCAAGCTGATGACAGGGTTGCTGATCAATGAAGCGCAGTTGCCTCTGGATGAAATCATCACCATCACCCAAGACGATGTGGACACCGAAAAAGGCAGTCGCTCGCGCTTGCAAGTGGGTACCAGTTTGGCCCGGGGGGAGTTGTTGCATTTGGCCCTGATGGCCAGTGAAAACCGCGCCGCCCATGCCTTGGGTCGCACTTTCCCAGGTGGTTTTCAGCACTTTGTGGGCTTGATGAACCAAAAAGCCAAAGACATTGGCATGACCGACACCCGTTTTGTCGAGCCCACGGGTTTGTCCAGTCATAACCAGTCCAGCGCAAAAGACCTGGTCACATTGGTGCAAACCGCTTACCGCGAGCCCTTGTTGCGCGACTTGTCCACCAGCGACAGCCATGTGGTGGACGTGGGCCGCCACAGCCTCAAATACAAAACCACCAACCGCTTGATCAACAACCCCAGCTGGGACATCGGTCTGCAAAAAACCGGTTACATCTCTGAGGCCGGCCAATGCCTGGTCATGCAAGCCAAAATTGCCGGTCGCAAATTGATCATGGTTTTCTTGGATTCAGCCGGCAAATTCAGCCGCATTGCCGATGCCGAGCGCGTTCGCCGTTGGGTAGAGGCCAAGCATCGCGTTTCTGTGCCGCAAACTTAAATCCCGTCATTTATACAAGTCATGTGGAAAGATTAGGCTTGGATGAGGTGGGTGATTAAACGATTAGCCCACTGTTCGCTTTGCGCCATCAAATTTAACGATAGACCTCACGACGGTGGCCGACTTCGACCACAAGAATCGTCACCACCTTATCTTTGATGTCGCATATGACGCGGACATCACCCACTCGATATCGCCAGTAAGAGCCCAACTTCGGGCCAACCAAATTCTTGCCTTGACTTCGGGGATCTTCCAAGGGGGCAATCCGCTCATCCATAAAGTCAAGCACCCGAAGCGCTATAGATTTATCCAGCTTTTTGAGTTGCCTGAGTGAGGTCTCCGAGTACTTAATGATCCAAGTCAAGGGATTTCCTCACCTCAATTGAATCAATGACCGCCTCTTGGCCTTTGCGCACGCGCTCCATCGTGGCATCTGCCAAGTAGAAGTCCTCCAGGTCATCCAGTCCACGCTCAATGAGTTCTCGCAAGTAGTAGGACTTGGCACGACCCGTCAGATGAGCGAGATTGTCAAGACGCTGCTCGATAAGTGGGTCTAAACGGATTGATAAAGTCATGGGGCGACTCCTGTTTGCGTGCATTAAGTGTATTACACGCAAGACAAACTGAATCGCCCCGGGTCTTCAATGCCAGTTGGTTTAAATTGCCCTCGTATTCTCATCTCGTTGGGCCTGCCTCGGTATGAGTTTTTTTAACCAATGGCACTTATGCAGCACCCAAAAACGCTACACTTGTTTAACTTCGAACAGAAGTAATTCCCCGACTGACGCGCAGGTGCCCGACTGGACCAGGCACTGCGGTAGCCTGGGTGAAGTTTTTTTATGACTAGCCGTCAAGCCCAAATCCAAGAAGACACCAACTTTCGGGTTTTGCGCATCCTGCAAGAAAACCCCGATTTGACCCAGCGTGAGCTTGCTGAAAAACTCGGTGTCAGTGTGGGCGGCCTCAACTACTGCCTCAAAGCCTTGATGGACAAGGGCTGGGTGAAGATGCAAAACTTTCACCAGAGCAAAAACAAATTCAAATATGTTTATTTGCTCACGCCCCAAGGGGTGAGCGAGCGCATGGCCCTGACCAGCCGCTTCTTGCAGCGAAAAATGGCCGAGTACGAAGCTTTGAAGGCTGAAATAGATTCACTTCGCGTTGAAGCCGGTTCCAATGCTTTATCCATGAACCCAACGGCAGATCAGTCATGACCAACATCACCCCTGTCATTCTTTGCGGCGGCTCCGGCACACGGTTGTGGCCTTTGAGTCGCAAAAGTTTTCCCAAGCAGTTTGTGCCACTGATTGGCCACAAAAGTTTGTTGCAATTGACTTTGGAGCGGGTGGCATCCCTGGGGCAGGGGGTGGTGTGCGTTGCTTCAGATG
>RFNL01000073.1 GCA_009927195.1 Betaproteobacteria bacterium
GCCCATCAAGGTACTGGTGCAAGGTGCGCCGATCATGTTGACCAGGGCTCGCAATTCATCCGAGGCGTTGCTGAGCAACACCCCACCGCCGGTGTAGATGTAAGGGCGTTTGGCCCCCATCAGCAAACTCATCGCTTTGCGAATTTGCCCGTTGTGACCCTTGCGCACCGGGTTGTAAGAGCGCATGCTCAGTTCTTGGGGGTAGCCAGTGAAGCTGGTCTTTTTGAACGACACATCTTTGGGGATGTCAACCACCACGGGGCCGGGACGGCCCGAGCGGGCGATGTGAAAGGCTTTCTTGATCGTCAAGGCCAAATCGGCCACGTCTTTGACCAAGAAGTTGTGTTTGACAATGGGCCGGGTGATGCCCACGGTATCGCATTCTTGAAAGGCATCCAAACCAATGGCATGGGTGGGCACCTGACCCGTGATCACCACCAAGGGAATGCTGTCCATGTAAGCGGTGGCAATGCCAGTGACCGCATTGGTCACGCCAGGGCCAGAAGTGACCAAGGCCACGCCCACCTCACCGGTGGCGCGTGCATAGCCGTCTGCCGCATGCACCGCCGCTTGCTCGTGGCGCACCAGCACGTGTTCAATGGTGTTTTGTTTGTACAACGCGTCGTAGATGTAGAGCACCGCACCACCGGGATACCCCCAGAGGTATTTGACCCCTTCGGCTTGCAAAGCCTTGACCATGATCTCGGCCCCCATCAGTTCCTCAGGGGCAGCCAGCGCGACAGCGGAGGCAGAAGCGAGTTCTGCTTTGGAAATTTCCATGATGAACCTTTCAGTCTTCGAAAACGAAAAACCTTGGGTGCCTTTTCACCGGCCCTTGTGGGGAGGTGTCAAGACTTAGGGCCGTGGACCATGGGCCGCCAAAAGGCGCCGAATCCAGACCTGTTTGCCAAAAGTGGAGGTGGATTATGACACTAAATTTTTCGGTCACATGGCCCGTCATTCAAAACATTTCTTCAATGCCATAATCCGGCGCGCTTGAACTTTTGACAACCCTCAACGTTGAAGTCTCAGCAAACCCTCACGCAAATTGGCCACAGAACGCGAACTCTCCCAGTTTCTACAAAGCGTAGAAAAACGCGCTTTCAAGCGATCGCTCTACCATGTGCGAGACGAAGAGGCGGCTTTGGACATTGTGCAAGACAGCATGATGAAATTGGCCGAACATTACGGCGATAAACCGGTCAGCGAATTGCCTTTGCTGTTTCAGCGGATTTTGTCCAACTGCACCCTGGATTGGTTTCGCCGACGCAAGACCCGTCAATCAATTTTCATCAATTTCAGCGATGCTCAAGGTGAAAGTGAAGAAGACGGCTTTGACTTGCTAGAGGTGTTGGGTGCCGCCCATACCGATGGCATGCAGCAAAGCGCTGAGCAGTGGTTGATGGAAAGCCAAAACATGGCCGAAATTGAGTCCGAAATTGAAAAATTGCCGCCCCGTCAACGCGAAGCCTTCCTGTTGCGTTATTGGGAGGAGTTAGACATCGCTGAAACAGCTTCTGCCATGGGATGTTCAGAAGGAAGTGTTAAGACGCATTGTTTTCGAGCCATTCAAACCCTTGCCACCGCACTCCAAGCCAAAAGATAAATCGCCATGAAGACCACCCACCACAGCCTTGATGATCTGTTTGGCCAACAAGTTGCCCGCGCCTTGTCTGGAAAATTAGATCAAATGCCTTACGACATTCAAGAGCGTTTGCGTGCGGCGCGCATGAGGGCCGTGGCCGCTCGCCGTGTGGCACCCATTTGGGTCACCCGATCAAACACGCAGACCTTGGGCGATGGGACCTTGACCTTGGGCGCACCGTGGAAAGGCTGGACCCCTTTGGCCAGTTTGTTTCCCATCGGCTTGCTGTTGGTCGGATTGCTCACCATCAATGCGGTGCTCGATGACCACAGGGCCCACGAAGTCGCTGAGATCGATGCCGCTTTGCTCACCGATGACCTGCCTCCCAATGCCTACACCGACCCCGGTTTTTTGCAGTTTTTAAAGTTGCAAAATACCGATTCAGCCGAAGATTGAATCCATGCACTTTTTTGCCAAGCTCATCCCAACCGCACCCGTGTGGGCGCTGTGGGCATGCGCTTGGGCGTTCCATGCCTTCGCCCAAGGGCCTGCGG
>RFNL01000443.1 GCA_009927195.1 Betaproteobacteria bacterium
TGATGATGTGGTCGTTGTGGATCGCAATTGCCACAAGTCGGTTTTGCACGCCATCATCATGACCGGGGCTGTGCCGGTATTTCTCAAACCCACCCGCAATCACTTTGGCATCATTGGCCCCATTCCCAAGTCTGAATTTGAGCCGGCCAGCATCCAAGCCAAGATAAAGGCCAATCCCCTGCTCAAGGGTGTGGATGCAATCAAGGTGAATCCCCGGGTGTTGACCTTGACCCAGTCGACCTATGACGGCGTGCTCTACAACACCGAAACCATCAAAAAATTGCTGGATGGCTATGTGACCAACCTGCATTTCGATGAAGCCTGGCTGCCCCATGCTGCATTCCATCCCTTTTACGGCACCTACCATGCCATGGGCAAGAAAAGAGAGCGCCCCATGGATTCGGTGGTGTATTCCACCCAATCGATTCACAAGTTATTGGCCGGTATCAGCCAGGCCAGCCATGTACTGGTGCAAGACTCGCAAAACAACAAGCTCGATCGGCATTTGTTCAATGAAGCCTATTTGATGCACACCAGCACCAGTCCGCAGTACAGCATCATTGCCAGTTGCGACGTGGCCGCCGCCATGATGGAGCCGCCCGGTGGCACCGCTTTGGTGGAAGAGAGTATTTTGGAGGCCTTGGATTTCCGCCGGGCCATGCGCAAAGTCGATGAAGAATATGGCAAAGATTGGTGGTTCAAGGTCTGGGGCCCGGATCAATTGGTGGGAGACGGTATTGGCCGAGCGGAAGATTGGATCATCAAAGCCGAAGGCCGTACCGCCAAATGGCATGGCTTTGGCAAATTGGCCGATGGCTTCAACATGCTTGACCCGATCAAAGCCACCATCGTCACCCCGGGCTTGGACCTCAATGGGCGTTTTGACCAGCAGGGAATTCCTGCGAGCATCGTCACCAAGTTTTTGGCCGAGCACGGCGTGATTGTTGAAAAGACGGGCTTGTACAGTTTTCATCATGTTCACCATTGGCATCACCAAGGGCCGTTGGAATTCACTGCTCACCGCTTTGCAGCAGTTCAAAGACGACTACGACCGCAACCAACCCATGTGGCGCGTGTTGCCTGAGTTTTGTCAACGTCATCGCAAGTACGAACGCATGGGCCTTAAAGACCTGTGCCAATATGTCCACAGCTTGTATGCAAAACATGATGTGGCCCGTTTGACCACGGAGATGTACCTCAGTGACCTCATGCCTGCCTTGAAACCCAGCGACGCCTATGCCCAAATTGCGCATCGCAATACAGAGCGGGTGCCCATTGATGCCTTGGAAGGGCGCATCACCACCAGCCTGGTCACGCCTTACCCACCGGGTATTCCCTTGTTGATCCCCGGAGAGGTCTTTAACCGAAAGATCGTGGATTATCTGAAGTTCTCACGCGACTTCAACACCCAGTGCCCTGGTTTTGAAAGTGATGTGCACGGTTTGGTGGAGGAAAAAGACGAGAAAGGTGTCACCCATTACTTTGCCGATTGCGTCAAAACCAGTTTGTGAACAAGGCAGTGGTTGGCCCCATGCGGGTCATCAGGCCTGGGGGTCGGCGATACCGCCCACCACTTGGCTGAAACCGCCATCCACATAAGTGATTTCGGCCGTCACGCCAGCGGCCAAGTCGCTCAGCAAAAAAGCGGCCACATTGCCCACATCCTCGATGGTCACATTGCGGCGAATGGGCGACGTTTCGGCCACCACCTTGAGAATTTTGCCAAAGCCTTGAATACCACTGGCCGCCAAGGTCTTGATGGGCCCTGCACTGATGGCATTGGCGCGCAAGCCCCGGCCATGGCTGCCCAAGGATTCGGCCAAGTACCTGACGCTGGCCTCCAGCGATGCTTTGGCCAAGCCCATGGTGTTGTAATTGGGCACGGTGCGCAAGGCACCCAGGTAACTCAAGGTCAGCAAAGAGGCGTTGTCGTTGAGGTGGGGTAAGGCCGCCTTGGCCAGGGCTGGAAAGCTGTAGGCACTGATGTCGTGCGCCACCCGAAAAGCCTCTCGGCTCAGGCCGTCCAAAAAATCGCCCGCAATCGCCTCGCGCGGTGCGAAGCCGATCGCGTGCACCAATCCGTCAAAACCTGGCCAATGGCTGCACAGGTCGTTGATGAGGCGCTCGATCTGTTCGTCGCTTCCCACATCGCAATCAAAAATCAATTCGCTGCCAAACTCTTTGGCAAACTCTGCGGTCCTGTCTTTGAAACGTTCACCCACGTAGCTCAGAGCGATTTCAGCCCCTTGTTGATGGCAAGCGCGCGCAATGCCATAGGCAATGGATCGGTTGGAAAGTACACCGGTGATCAGCAGCTTTTTACCGGTGAGAAACCCATTATTTGGCGACATGGCGCGCATCTCCATGAAAAATCTTGCAGAATTGTCGCATGCGATGTTTTTTGCTTTGTGCATGGGCTTGGCGGGTTCTCCCCTTTGGGCGGCGCATGCTTACGCCCAATTTGGCGACATCAAATACCCGTCTGATTTCAGCCACTTTGAATATGTCCACCCTGGCGCACCCAAGGGCGGCAGCATCGCCATGGTTGCGCCCACACGGGGCTCGAATTTTGACAAGTACAACCCTTTCACCCTCAAGGGCACCCCTCCTCCCGCCTTGAGCAGTTTGTTGTTTGAAAGCTTGTTGACCGGGACCATGGACGAACCCACCACGGCCTATGGTTTGCTTGCCGAGGATGTGAGCGTGGCACCGGATCGCTTATCGGTGACATTTCGTTTGCGCCCCCAAGCCCGATTTCACAATGGCGATCCGGTGTTGGCCTTAGATGTGAAGCACTCGTTTGAGCAACTCACCAGTCGCGCGGCGGCCCCGCAATACCGCACTTATTTTGCGGAAGTCAAATCGGTGGTGGTGTTGGGGGAGCGCTTGGTGCGTTTTGACTTCAAGCGGGTCAACCCTGAATTACCGTTGATTGTGGGTGGCATGCCGGTGTTCAGCCACCGCTGGGGTGAGGGCAAACCGCTGGACCAAATCATCACCGATACACCGATTGGTTCTGGCCCCTACACCATTGGTTCGGTGGATTTTGGCCGTGATGTGCATTACCAGCGCGATCCCCGCTACTGGGCTCAAGACATCAATGTGCGCAAAGGCATGTACAACTTTGACCGCATCACCTATCGTTTGTACAAAGACAGCACGGCCCAGTTGGAAGCCTTCAAGGCCGGTGAATTCGATTACATCCAAGCGTTTGTGGCCCGGGAATGGGCCCGAGCCTACACCGGAAAGGCGTTTGACAGTGGGCGGTTGATCAAACGCGAACTCAAGCATGGCAATGCGGGAGACTTTCAAGGCTTTTTGTTCAATATCCGCTTGGCCAAATTCAAAGATGTGCGGGTTCGGCAAGCCATTGCGTTGGCGATGGACTATGAATGGATGAATCGCCAACTGTTTTACAACGCATACACCCGAGTGCGGGGGTATTTCGTGGGCAGTGACTTCGAAGCCAAAGGCTTGCCGGACGAACGTGAATTGGCCTTGCTCGAACCTTTGCGGCGGCAACTCAATCCGGCCGTTTTTGATCAGCCGGTCCCCTTGCCACCGGTGACGTCGTTGGACCCCGCATCTGGCAAAACCCTGAGGGACAATTTGCGCCAGGCCAAGCAGTTGTTGCAGGCCGCCGGCTGGACCTACCGCGATGGTGCTTTGCGCAATGTCCAAGGCCAGGCGTTCACTTTGGAGTTTTTGGACAACTCTGGCAGCATGGGTCGGGTGGTCACGCCTTATGCCAAAAACCTGGAAAAGCTTGGGTTTCGTGTCAACTACAAAGTGATTGATTTTGCGATCTTGCAAAAACGCATGGATGTGTTTGATTTTGAACTCATCAGTTCTCGCTATGTGGGCAGCGAGTCGCCAGGCACTGAGTTGGTTGAACGTTTCGGGTCCAAGGCTGCAGACACCGAAGGCTCAGGCAATGTTTTGGGGCTTCAAGACAGTGCCGTCGACGCTTTGCTGGACGATGTGATCACGGCCCAAACTCGGCCAGCGCTTACCGTTGCCTTGCGGGCCTTGGACCGCGTGCTGCGGCACGGGCACTACAGCGTGCCTCATTGGTATGGCAGTGTGCACCGGGTGGCCTGGCGGGCGGGCCGATTTGAGCAACCCGCTGTCACGCCACGCTATTACCAGCCCGAGAACTGGATCAGCGCCACCTGGTGGGCCAATGCGGACAATCGGGCCCAAGGCCAGGGGGTTCGCTGATGTTTTCATATATTGTCAAACGTTTGTTTTTGATGATTCCCACCCTTCTTGGGGTGTTGTTGGTGACTTTTGCGGTCATTCAGTTCGTGCCTGGTGGACCGGTGGAGCAAATGGTCTCGCAGCTGCAGGGGCGCGACAGCGGTGGGGAGGGGGCCACCCAAAGTGGTGCTGGCTACCGAGGTCGTCAAGGTGTGGATGCGGCGCGCATCGAAGAGATCAAACAGCTGTATGGGTTTGACAAGCCACCCATGGAGCGCTTTTTACAAATGCTGGGTCAATTTGCCCGCTTTGATTTGGGCAAAAGTTTTTTCCACCCCAAATCGGTATGGGAATTGGTCCAAGAAAAACTGCCGGTTTCCATCAGTTTGGGTTTGTGGACTTTTTTTCTCAGTTACCTCATATCGGTTCCCTTGGGCATTGCCAAGGCAGTGCGTGCAGGTTCGCGCTTTGACACCTTGACCAGCTTGCTGGTGCTCACTGGATATGCCATTCCGGGCTTTGTGTTAGGCGTGGCCTTGCTGGTGATTTTCGGGGGGCAGTTGCAATGGTTCCCGCTGCGTGGCTTGACCTCTGGCCATTGGGCCGAATTATCGTGGGGGGGCAAAGTGGTGGACTACCTGTGGCACATTGCATTGCCCGTCACCGCCAGTGTGCTGGGGGCTTTTGCCGTGACCACCATGCTGACCAAGAACGCTTTTTTGGAGGAGATTCGCAAACAATATGTGTTGACCGCACGCGCCAAAGGTTTGAGTCAAGGGCGAGTGCTTTGGAAGCATGTCATGCGCAATGCTTTGATCCCATTGGTCACGGGCTTTCCCGCTGCATTCATCGGTGCTTTTTTCACCGGCTCTTTGCTGATCGAGACCTTGTTTTCGCTGGACGGCTTGGGTTTGCTCAGCTATGAAAGTGTGATGCGGCGCGATTACCCAGTGGTGTTGGGAACCTTGTATTTGTTCACTTTGATTGGCTTGGTCACCAAACTCATCAGTGACCTTTGTTATGTGTGGGTGGATCCGCGTGTCAAATTTGACTGACCCTGGCCGCGTTTGGCAGGCTTCCCCCACACCCGCCAGGCGTGCCTGGTCGCGCTTCAAGCGCCATCGGTTGGGCTATTGGAGTTTGCTGCTTTTTGTCGCCATGACGGTATTGAGTCTGGCGGCCGAGTTGATCTCCAATGACAAGCCCTTGTTGGCCCAATATGACGGGCGCTGGTATGTGCCCATGGTGCAAAACCTGCCGGAGACGAATTTTGGCGGCGACTTTGACACACCCACGGATTTCTTGGACCCATACATCCAAGCCCAGTTTGCAAAACCTGGCAATTGGGCCCTATACCCCATCAACCCCTATCACCACAGCACCTTGAATTATTTTGCCAAAGAGCCCAGTCCCAGCGGCCCTTCTGCGGACAACTGGTTGGGCACCGATGACCGTGGCCGTGATGTGCTGGCCCGACTGATTTATGGCTTCAGGGTCTCTGTGCTGTTTGCGCTGGCCTTGACGCTGATTGGCACGGTGCTGGGCGTGTTCACCGGCGCCGTACAAGGTTTTTTCGGCGGCAAAACGGATTTGGCCTTTCAGCGTTTCATTGAAATATGGTCCGCCATGCCCGAGCTGTACCTGCTGATCATTTTTGCCGCAGTGTTTGACCCCAGCGTTGGCTTGTTATTGATATTGCTCAGTCTGTTTGGTTGGATGGGACTGAGTGATTATGTGCGGGCTGAGTTTTTGCGCAATCGCCAACTCGATTACGTGCGTGCCGCCAAGGCTTTGGGGTTGGGGCCGTGGGCCATTATCAGTCGCCATGTATTGCCCAACAGTTTGACACCGGTGGTGACCTTTTTGCCCTTTCGCATGAGTGCGGCGATTTTGGCGTTGACCAGTCTTGATTTTTTGGGCTTGGGGGTGCCACCGGGAACCCCCAGTTTGGGTGAATTGTTGGCCCAGGGCAAGTCCAATATCGATGCCTGGTGGATTTCTTTGAGTACTTTCATGGTGCTTGTCATCACCTTGTTGCTGTTGACTTTCATGGGAGACGCCTTGCGCGATGCCTTGGACCCGCGAAAGGCCGACCTGTGAGCGCTGTGCCCAAACCTTTGTTGTCGCTTCGACAATGGCGGGTGGCTTTTGGCGCAAACGAAGTGGTGCATGGGATTGATTTGGATGTGGCCGCCGGCGAGCGATTGGCTTTGGTGGGCGAATCGGGTTCGGGCAAAACGGTGACGGCCTTGGGTGTGTTGCGCTTATTGGGTTCCGCCCGGTTGAGCGGTCATTGCTGGTTTGACGGTGAAGACCTGCTGCAGGCCAGTGAAGCCCGCATGCAGCAAGTCCGAGGCCAACACATTGCCATGGTGTTTCAAGAACCGATGACAGCGCTCAACCCCCTGTTCACCATTGGTGATCAATTGGCCGAGGTTTTTTTGCTCAAAATGGCCCTCTCGCGCCAAGACGCTTGGCATCGTTGTGCCGAAATGCTGCGCCAGACCGGGTTAACGCCTGTGGATCGTTTCATGGGCTCCTACCCCCATCAACTCTCAGGTGGGCAGCGGCAGCGCGCGATGATTGCCATGGCTTTGGCTTGCAAGCCGAAGTTGTTGCTGGCCGACGAGCCCACCACAGCCTTGGATGTATCGATGCGGGACAAATTCTGGATCTGCTCGACACCTTGCAAAGAGAAACTGGCACGTCCATTTTGATGATCACCCACGACTTGAATTTGGTGCGGCGATTTGCCGATCGGGTGGCTGTGATGGAGGACGGGCATGTGGTGGAATCCGGCGCGGTTCAACAAGTGTTGAACCAGCCCAACCATGCTTACACGCGCAAATTGGTGGACAGTCGTCCTCAGCGTCATTTGGCTGAGGTCTCGGCGGATGCGCCCCTGGTGGCCCAGGTCCAAGATGTACGCGTCAGTTACCGCACCAAGCCATCGGGCTGGCGGGGTTGGTTTTCTGCGGGTTCATTGCTTGCCGTTGAATCGGCCAGTTTTGAACTGCGCCAGGGCGAAACCTTGGGCGTTTTGGGGGAGTCTGGTTCTGGCAAGTCCACTTTGGCGCTGGCCTTGTTGGGACTGTTGCCTTTTTCAGGTCAGTTGAAACTGATGGGTCAAAGCTGGCAACATCAGCACAGCGCCGATTTGAACCTCAGGCGCATGGTTCAAGTGGTTTTTCAAGACCCGTTTTCCTCACTTTCGCCCCGGATGACGGTGGAAGATGTGGTGGGCGAGGGTTTGCGCGTGCATCAAGCCCGGTTGCCGCCCCAGCAACGGCAGATCAGGGTGATGCAGTCACTGTCCGAGGTGGGCATGACCGAGTCTGAATTCCCCGGTCTGTTGCAGCGTTACCCCCACGAGTTTTCTGGTGGGCAAAGGCAGCGCATTGCGGTGGCACGGGCGTTGATTTTGCAACCCCGATTGCTGGTGCTCGATGAGCCCACCAGTGCCTTGGATGTATCGATCCAAAAGCAATTGCTTCAATTGCTGCAGCGCTTGCAGGCACAACGCGGATTGAGCTATGTGCTGATCACCCATGATATGCAAGTCATCCAGGCCATGGCCCATCAGGTTTTGGTGATGAAACAAGGACAGGTCGTCGAGTCGGGCCCTGCCCTGTCGGTGCTGGAACAACCCCGTCATGCCTACACCCAAAGCCTGGTGCAGGCTTCGACCCCAGACGGGCCACGCTTATAAAGCGATTGAAATCAAAGATTTAGCGGCTATAATGCCTGCTTGACGACCAACCGGGCGGATACCAACCGCCCGTTTTTTTTGGTCGATCGCTTTTGCTTTTGGGGTGGCAAAGTCAGTGTCCTTGCATGAAACAGTCTTGAAAACCGTGTCCGGATTGGGTTACGACTTGGTGGAGTTGGAACGCTCGGCCGGAGGTTTGTTGCGCATCACCATTGACCATCCCTGGTCTGCTGGCAAAGAGCCGGTGTTTGTCACGGTGGAAGACTGTGAAAAAGTCACCCGCCAACTGCATTTTGTGTTCGAGGCGCAGGAGGTGCAATACCGCCGTTTGGAGGTTTCTTCGCCCGGAATTGACCGGTTGTTGCGCCATCAGGCGGACTTTGAGCGATTTTTGGGTGAGGTGATTGATGTCACCTTGAAGGCCCCGGTGGGCGCGGTTGGCGGCCATCAGGTGTCGGCTCTGCGAAAAAAATTCCGGGGTTTGCTGGAGAAAGCGGATCAACCGGGGCTTTGGCAAATTGTGTGGCGCGATGAGTTGCCGACCAAGCCGGGGCAACGGGTGAGCCCCAAAAAGGTCCC
>RFNL01000218.1 GCA_009927195.1 Betaproteobacteria bacterium
GCGCTGATAGGCCTCTTGCAAACGGGTCGACTGCACCTGGGCATCGTTGACCTTTTCAATCAGGTTCTTCACCGATTCGGTGAAACTGGGCACCCCTTTGGGCGCGACCGTGTCCTCAGATTTCTGGGCTTGACCACTGGCTTGCGCCTGGTAGGCGCGAATGGTCTCCAGCATCGACTGGATATTGGAGGCAGATGTGCGATCAATCATGGTTCACTCCTCAATCGGCAAAAGCCAAATGCATGCCACGCTCACGCAACTGCGCCAGCTTGTAGCGCAAGGTGCGCGGGCTGATGCCCAATTTGCGGGCGGCCTCCACACGGCTTTCAGTGGTTTGGATGGCTGACAAAATCATCTGGTGTTCGCTGACCTTGACCGCGTGTTGCAGGTCCAAGCCGTCCAAGGGCAATTGGATGTTGTCGGGTGCGCTGATACGGTTCGCAGCGCTATGGGCCAGCGGCGGGACTGGCTGACTGGGCATGGCCCAGGTGGGATTGGCTGTGGTTTGTGACGCAGTCGCACCTGACATCATGGCGCTGGTCACATCGGCCACGGCGTGGGCGGCCGCGCTCTGGAATGCACCAAAGGCTGGGGCCAGCGTGGCTTCGGGTGTGGGGCTGGGCGGCGCGAACAAGGGTGTAGACATGTCCAGGGCCGCCAGCGCGCAAGGCTCTTGCACCGCGGGCATCGACAAAGCTTGGTCAGCTGCCGAGGCTTCATCAAACATCAAATGCATGGGTGTGATGGTGCGGCCGGTGCACAAGACCACCGCACGCTGCACCACGTTTTCCAGCTCGCGCACATTGCCCGGCCATGGGTATTGCAGCAACAGGTTTTGCGCCTCGGGGTGCACCGACAAAGGCACACCGCCTTTGGCGTGGCGGGCCAGAGACTGCGCCACCAAGGGCAGGATGTCGCCAGGGCGCTCGCGCAAAGGTTGAATGCGCAGCCTGAAGGTGCTGATGCGAAAGTACAGGTCTTCGCGAAACTCGCGCGCATCGATGGCGGCACGCAGGTCTTTGTTGGTGGCGGCGATCAGACGCACATCCAGGTCAATCGTGGCTTCACCCCCCAGGCGGTTGAGTTTTTTCTCTTGCAACACGCGCAATAACTTGGCTTGCAGGTGGATGGGCATTTCGCCAATTTCGTCCAAAAACACAGTGCCACCGTGGGCTTGTTCAAACAGGCCCTTGTGTTCTTTGTGCGCTCCGGTGAAGGCGCCTTTGTCGTGGCCAAACAGCATGTCTTCGATCAAATGCTCGGGCAGGGCGGCACAGTTGAGGGCCACAAACGGACCTTTGGCGCGCGGGGAGGCTTCATGCAGCACGCGGGCCAATACCTCTTTACCGGCACCAGTGGGGCCCACCAACAAGGCGGTCACTTCGGTTTGGGCCACACGTTGGGCCAAGGCCAACAGCTGTTGGCTGACCGGGTCGACAAACACAAAACTGCGCGGGGCAAGGGCGGTCACTTGCAAGGCCGTGACGGCTTCGGCCCACAAGCGGGTGTTCCATTCGTCGGCGGGCAAGACATGCAAGGCCCCCAAGCGCATGGCATCCACGGCCACTTCCATGCGCCGACGCTCCACCCGGCAAATCACAGGCATGCGGTGACCCAATTGGCCAATCAGGGTTTGCACTTCTCCCAACAATTCGGCGTTGTCGCCCAATCGGATGATCAGCACATGGGCCCGTCGCAATGCGACATGCAAGTCACCCAGGGTGGAAACGGTTTGCAAGCTGATACCGGCGGCATCGAGCTGAGCGCGATCGGCGTCGGCCAGTGGACTGAAGGGGTCCAACCAGACGGCTTGAATGGCGTTGACAGAAGAATTCACTTTGAACAGCCAGTTGTAAAGGTATGACTGTTATGCAAAGGGTGTGCCAGCCCCTATTTCAATCCTTTTAATTTCACTTGATTCAACAAATGAAATCTAATGTGTTGATATTTGACGTCCGAGACGAAAACCCGACATTGCGGGAGTGTCGACAAAGCCCTCAGGCTTCCCACATCTGTGTGGATGCGGGTTTGCGCCGAGTCAGCGCCGGGATGACAGAGGTTTTGACCTCGGGAGTGACCGCGGCCGCTTTAGGGCTGGGGCGGTTGTGTTTTTCGGTGAATCCCAGGCACGCGGTGCCATCGGTGCGCAACACCTCCATGGCCGGCAAGACACGGCTTTTAAAGCCCATCAAACGGCAGGCATAGGGTTTGGTGGGGTCCCAACTCACCGCGAAGTAATGACACTTCCAGCAATTGGGGCCGCTCACATACACACCCTCACCCATTTCAGGGGTCTTGTCTGGCACGGCTTTTCCTCCAAGCATGGTTGCTTTACCTGTCAGAGGATAAGGCTTAACCCTGTAACAGTTTCAGAACCGATTGTTGACTGGTGTTGGCTTGCGCCAGCACGGCGGTGGCAGCTTGTTGCATGATTTGCGTCTTGGCCAGTTCGGTACTGGCCGAGGCGTAATCGGCATCTTCAATCTGGCTGCGTGATCCAGACAAGTTCATGGACACATTGGTCAGGTTATTGACCACGTGGTCCAGGCGGTTCATCACCGCACCCATGGTGGCACGGGTTTGGTTGACCTTGTCCATGGCGACATCGAGCTTTTTGAGCACGTCTTGCGCCGCATCGATGGAGCTGATGAAGGTGCGGGTCAAGGGCTTGCCCATCAAGCTAGGGCCACCTTGAACCGGGTCGGGAATTCGCGCCCCTGGGGCCATGGGATCCATGTCCGCATCCCAGGTGATCTCACCGGTGATGGGGCCACCCTTGCCAAAGTCGGCCAGGTCGATGGTGATCTTTTGTCCCTCGTTGGCACCAATCTGGAAGGCCAAGCGACCGGTGCGCGGGGGCGACATTTTGCTGGTGGCTTGGTCAACCTCGCCACCGAATGTGCCTTGCGAGAAACCCAGGTTGACAAAGTCGCCGTCACTGGTGAAGCCGTTGTCACCTGGCTCCACTTTGATCGCCTTGGTGGATTCCAGCGCAATGGAAGCGTAAGCGGTATGGGCCTCAGTGGACTCGACCGTGGCACCGGCAATCCCCGTCACGCCAGGAGGTGTGTTGGTGGGTGTGCCATAGCCCAAGCCAAAGCTGCCTGCATTGACTTGGTCGCTATCGAACCAAATGGAGACGTTGCGGCCATCCACTGCGGTCAGCGTGATACCACCTGCCCCGTTGTCCACACCATCCACACCGGTCAAACCAGCGTTTTGGTGAATGGCAGCGATCACGGCCTCGCGGCGCTGTGAATCGGTTTGGGTGGTGGTCATCGCCACGGGGACGTTTTGACCGTTGATGTACAAAGAGTAGGTGCCGTTTTCCAGCGGATAGTCACGGTTGGTGACACTGCCTTCGACCTTGATGGGGATGGCCTTGGCCGTGACCCCCGTGAGTTTGCTGCTGTCATTGATGGCGGCGACCGTGGCGATGGCACTGGCTGTGCGCGAGCTGGTTTTGGCCGTGACGCTCGAGAGCGTGTCATCTGCCGGTGAGGCCGCGCGGATGGCCACACCATTGATCTTCACGTCCCCGATGCCCAGTGTCTTGATCTCTGCGACCTTGGTCACCTCTGCACGGGTTTTGGTGTTGACTGTGCTCAGCGTTTTGCTGTTGTAGTCGGCCAATTCCAAACCAGCGCGAGAGATTTTTCCGTTCGTAGCGGTGGTCACCGTGATGGGGGTTTCCACCGCACTCTCCAAGGAGTAAGTGCCCGACTGCACACCTTGCTTCAAACCGGTCAAGCGTGAGAAGTCTGCATCCGAGTTTTGGGTGTTGAACACAATTTCAATATTGCGCCCATCATCGGCCACCAGGCTGATGCCTTTGTTATCGGTGAGCGAATCGACCGCCCGCACACCGGTTTGGGCCGATATGAAGTTGATGGCATTGACCACGGCGATGCGCGAAGAGCGCGAGTTGTCCAACTCGGTTTGGATCCAGGGCGTGGTGAAGCCATTGATGTTGACCGTGCCCTTGACCGAGCCCGTGCCCGA
>RFNL01000194.1 GCA_009927195.1 Betaproteobacteria bacterium
GCAATGAACAACGCACTCACCGCGCCAGGCACCCCGCCGGCCGCAGCGGGCAATGAGGCCAGCGCACCGACACGCAGCAATGAATCTGGCCTGACCCCTTTGCGCAGCAGTGACATCACGCGCAGCGCGGCCAGCACTGCTTTGACCGACCCCATGGGCATGGTGCGCGACATGATGCGCCAACCCACCGTGCGCAAGGTGCTGCCTTTGGTGGTGATTTTGTTGGTGGTGGCCGCTTTTGGTTTGGCCTCCCTGTCCATGAAGGCCCCACCCTACCGCCCCTTGACCATGATGCTGTCGGAGGCCGATAAGCAAGTGGCCTTGGAGGCCTTGAAAACCGCTGACTTCAAGCCCGAGATCGATGTCAACACCGGACAAATCACGGTGCCGGTGGCCCGTTTCCATGAAGCCAAAATGCTGATTGCCTCCAAAGGTCTGCCCCGCAATGACCAGCAAGGCATTGAAGGCCTCAAAGACATGCCCGCCATGACCACCAGCCAGTTCATGGAGCAGGTGCGCTACAACAACGCGATGGAGCAGGAGCTCGCACGCAGCATTTCGCAAATTGCTGGCATCAAAAGTGCCCGGGTGCATTTGGCCTCTCCCAAACAAAGCGTGTTTGTGCGCGACCGTGTGCCCACCAAAGCCTCGGTGGTCATCACCCGCGCGCCTGGCCGTGCCGTGTCTGCGGCCAATGTGACCGCCATCATTCAGCTGGTTTCGGCCAGCGTGCCGTATTTGGCCCTGAAAACGTGTCAGTGGTGGACAACTTTGGCACCTTGATGAATGAGATGTTGGTCGAGCAGCCCCTGGGGTTGACCTCTGCCCAGTTGCAGCAAAAGCAGCAAATGGAAGACCTCTACCGCACCCGATTGGTTCAGTTGCTGGCACCCATTGTGGGTGAGGCCAATGTCAGCGCTCAAGTGAGCATGACCCTGGACTTCAACCAAAACGAAATCACCACCGAAGACTTTGACCAGCGCAAAGAGGGCTCTAAGACCCGTTCTGAGTTGTACGTCGAAGACCGCAATACCTTCCGCGATGCCATTGGCATTCCAGGCTCGTTGAGCAACACGCCGCCGGTGCCCAATGTCAACCCGGCCGCTTCTGGCGACACCAACACCGACCCGACCAAGGGTCAAACCGAAAAGGGCGTGCAAGTCACTGCCCGCAGCACCAAAAACTATGAATTGGATCGTTCGGTTCGCCACACCAAGACCGCCATGGGCACCATTCAACGCATTGGCGTCGGTGTGTTGATCAACGAGCGCCCCATCCCCGCCGGCATGAAGGTTGAAAAAACCCCAGAAGGCGGTACACCCACCACCATTCCCTATACCCAAGAAGAATTGGAGCGTTTGAACCAATTGGTGCGTGGTGCAGTGGGCTTCAAAGAAGACCGTGGCGATGTGGTCACCGTGGTTGCCACCCGGTTTGAAACACCGGTCGATCCTGATGCCGTGCCTTGGTACAAAGATGAGTCTTTGGCGGGCATGGCCAACAGCGCTGTGATTGCTTTGTTATTCCTGCTGTTCTTGTTCCTGGTGGTGCGCCCCATGGTGCGCAAACTCACCACCCCGGACTTTGATCCTGCCGCGATTGCCGCCGCCGCTGCCGATGCCGCTGCCCGGGAGGCTGCTGCGGGTGAGCGAATCAAAGCCGAACGCATCGCCATGGCGGTGGCCGAAGCGGCTGCCAAAGTGGTGCAGGAAAAAGCGGCTGCGGAGGCCGAAGCCGAGGCCAAGGCCAAGGAGCAGGCCGACGCTTTGGCCGCTGCCGAAGAAAAGGTGGCCGAGCTCAGTGCCAAGGTGGAGACCATGGAAGAGCCGGCACCAGAGGTAGAGATCCAAGAGGGCGAGAGCCTGGAAGAGATCAAGGCCCGCATGTCCAGCCTCAAGCCCAAAAAGCCCACCATTTCTGCCGATATGCTCAACACCGCCAATACCTACGACGACAAAGTGGCCTTGATCCGCATGATTGTCTCGGACGATTCCACCCGCGTGGCTGGCGTGCTCAAAAACATGATTCAATCGTGATCCGATAAAGAGATAAGCAGGAATGCACCATGGCTGACGAAAAAAATCCCTTGGACAAAGCCAACTGGACGCCCAAGTTGCGTGCCGAGATGGAGGCCATGACCAGCACCCAGAGAGCCGCGGTGTTGATGTTGTTGCTCGGTGAGGATCAAGCTGCCAACATCATCAAATACCTGAGTCCCAAAGAAGTACAGGCCCTGGGCGCAGCCATGGTGGCTGCCGCTGATTTGTCGCAAGAAGCGGTGAATGTGGTGCTGGATGAGTTTGTCGAAATGCTGAAAAACCAAACCAGCTTGAGTTTGGGCAATTCAGACTATGTGGAAAAAGTCATGCGCCGAGCCTTGGGCGACGACAAAGCCAATTCGGTGCTCAACCGCATCATGCCGGGGCAAGGTACCAAAGGCCTGGATATTTTGAGTTGGATGGACGCGCGTGGCATTGCCGATATGATCCGCACCGAACACCCCCAGGTGATTGCCATTATTTTGTCATTGCTCGACGGTGTGGTGGCCGCTGAGGTATTGATCTTTTTACCGGCTGAGATTCGCCCCGAAGTGATTCAGCGCGTGGCCACCCTCGACACAGTGCAGCCAGCGGCCATGGCCGAACTGGAATCCATCATGAAGATGCAATTTTCCAAGAGTGCATCACAGCAGTCATCGAGCTTTGGTGGCGTTACAGCTGCGGCCAAGATCATGAATTTGACCAAGACCGAACTCGAGTCTTCCATCATGCAAGGTTTGGGCGACATTGACCCTGACCTGATGCTCAAGATCCAAGACCAGATGTTCACCTTTGAAAACCTGGCCACTGTGGACAACAAAGGTATTCAGGTGCTGATGCGTGCCGTCGAGCCCGATTTGCTCATGACCGCCCTCAAAGGGGCCAGCGAGGAAGTGGCCAACCGTTTTTTCGACAACATGTCCGAGCGTGCCAGAGGCATGTTCAAGGACGACATGGAGGCCAAAGGCCCGGTGCGTTTGTCCGATGTGGAGGAGTCGCAAAAGAAAATCATGCGTCAGGCGCGCAAGCTCTCCGATTCGGGTGAGTTGATACTGGGAGGTGCGGATTTTGTTTAAGCCCGACCCTATGGTGTCCACCCAGACTTGGCAGGGTGACCCGATGTTCAATCCAGCGGCGCAAAGCACAGACTTTTTGTCGGCCGATTGGGCATCTGTGCCCAAAGTCGGATTTGAGCGGGTGGTGTTGCGACAAAACGAAGACAAGCCATCGGCCCGGGTGTTTGATGATTCGGAGGGTTTTGAATTGACCCGATTTGAACTTCAACCGGGGATTGTGGTCAAAGGGGCAGACCAAGCGTCCATACCGGCCTTGGACACCTCAGCCGCATCCGCTCAGGCGGATGCCCATGAAGCCACTTCACCCACACAAGCCGCTGGCGCAAAGGATGATCAGACGATAACGGGCGAGGCCCAACCCGATTCAGGCCATGCTGAGTCAGTGGCCGATGTGCCAGCCGACAGCTTGGACGCCAGCGCTGCAGCTGGCACAACGCAAGAAACCCCAGACGCCGCACAAGCAGTTCATGTGGACCCCCAAGCCATGGCGCATTTGCGCGAGCAAGCGTTTCAAGAAGGTCTGGCGCAAGGCCGCCTTGAAGGGCATGCCCAAGGATGGGCCGAGGGCGAAGCCCATGGGCGGGCCCACGGCGAGCTGACCGGACAAGAACGTGGCATTGCAATCGGTTTGCAACAAGCTGAGCAGGCACAAGAGCCCCTCATGCAGGCCTTGCGCGAACAAATGCAAGCCCAGTTGGACCCTGAGCTGGCTTTGCTCAAAGAGGTGACCCTGCGCTTGCAAGCCTTGGTGGAAAAACCCGATAGTTTTTACGAACCCCTCAAACGACTGGCGTTGCATTTGGCCGAGCAATTGGTGTTGGCCGAGTTGACCGTGTCAGGCAATGCCATCGAGCGTTTGGTGCAACGCTGTTTGGATGAATTGGATTTGCACGGCCAAGGTTTGGTCACGATAGAGCTCAACCCCCAGGACAAAGCACGCTTGGAGGAAAAAGCCGCAGAGTTGATGAAAAACATCCATCTGCAAGCGCTGCCACAACTCAAGCCAGGCAGTGTGCGGGTGTTGGCCAATGACACCCAGGTCGAAGATTTGGTGCAAACCCGCTTGCAAACACTGGCCCACACTTTGTTGGGCCAACCGGAGGTATGGCGAGAGCAGTCTTCCTTCTTCAACCAACCTTTGGCGCAGCGCGACACCGAAGTGACCGATGCCGATCCACGCCAGTTGGTGGACCCGCGTCAGGTGGTGGAGGCCCGCAACATCGGGGATGCTGAACATGGTTGATTTCGTCAATGTGTTGTTGCGTGCGCTGATGTGCATGGCTTTCATTGTGTGGGTGGTTCGCCCCATGCTGATGACTTTCAGCCGCAAAGAATTTGACCAAGCCGAGATTGAAGAGGCGGCGCAAATGGCCATCACCTCTGCCTTTCAGGCTTATGGCAACAACAATGCCAACAATTACTACAACAACCCGCAGTTGGCGGTTTTCATGGCGCAAAACCCAGGTTTGCCCATTCCCACAGAGGCAGAAATGGCGCAGCGCCAACAAGCCGAGCTCGAGAAAGCCCAGGCCGACGAGCTCGCTGCCCAACAAGCCGCTGACAAACCCAGCGAGGAAGCGCAAACCGATGCCGGTGACAGCGTGACCATGGCTCCAGCGGATGGCGAGGTGACCGCTGTGGCGGACGCTCAAACAGGTGCTGATGCAGCGGCATCGGTGACAGATGGATCCGAGCAGCTGGCCGATGATGTTTTGGTTGTCGAGGATGAAGAAGAGCGCGAGGGCGAAACCCTGGAGCAGATGCGTGAACGGGTCAAGCTCGAGAACAAGCAGAAGAAACCCACCATCCCGCCAGAGTTGCTGCAAAACGCCAACAGTTATGAAGACCAGTTGATGGTGGTGCGAATGATTGTGGACCAAGAGCATAGCCGGGTGGCATCGGTCATTCGCAGCATGATTCAGGTGAAATGATGGCCCGCATCGTGGACTTTGACACCGAGGTCACCCGTTGCATCGGTCAATTGCGCGCCCCTGAGCCTGAACGCAGTGGCACTTTGGTGCGCTTGGTGGGGTTGACGTTGGAGACCCGCGGCATCATGGCCCCCTTGGGGGCTTGCTGCGAAGTGATCGGTCGCCATGGCCATCGGGTCGAGGCCGAGGTGGTCGGCTTTAACGACAAAACCTTGTTTTTGATGCCCTTCAACGAACCCACTGGTGTGGGCCCTGGCGATGTGGTGCGGGTGCTCAGTCACTCGTCCAATGTCAAGCTCGGTGCTGCACTATTGGGTCGGGTGATCGATGGCCGCGGCGAACCGCTCGATGGTCTGCCAGCCCCCGATTGCCACGACACCTTGAGTTTGTTGGGCCGCCCGCTCAATCCCATGGAGCGTGGACCGATCGACAAAGTGCTGGATGTGGGCGTGAAGGCCATCAATGGGGTGCTCACCATGGGGCGCGGCCAGCGCATTGGTTTGGTGGCGGGCTCTGGCGTTGGCAAAAGTGTTTTGCTGGGCATGTTGACCCGCTTTACCAAGGCCGATGTGGTGGTGATTGGCTTGATTGGCGAGCGTGGCCGCGAGGTGCAGGCTTTCATCAGTGAATCGCTGGGCAAAGAGGGCTTGGCCAAATCGGTGGTGGTGGCATCTCCCGCCAATGTGTCACCGGTGATGCGACTCAAAGCCACCCACATGACCCATGTGATAGCCGAATATTTTCGCGACCAAGGCCTCAATGTGTTGATGTTGGTCGATAGCTTGACGCGGGTGGCCCATGCCCAGCGGGAAATTGGTTTGGCCATTGGTGAGCCCCCCACTGCCAAAGGTTATCCGCCTTCGGTGTTTGCTTTATTGCCCAATTTGATCGAGCGCGCGGGCGTGGGCCGCCATGGTGTGGGCTCCATCACTGCCATCTACACCGTTCTGGCCGAAGGCGATGATGCCTCAGACCCGATTGTGGACATTGCCCGGGCATCGCTGGATGGCCAGGTCATGCTGTCGCGTAAACTGGCCGATGCCGCGCATTACCCCGCGATCGACCTGACTGGTTCCATCTCTCGCATCATGCAAAGTCTGCTGGAGTCCAACGATTTGAAACAAGCCAACCGGTTTCGGCGCATGTGGACGCTGTACCAACAAAACCTGGACTTGATCCAGGTGGGTGCCTACGAGCGTGGCACCAACCCCGAGCTGGACGACGCCATTCGCCTGCATGACCGCATGGTGGCATTTTTGCAGCAAGACATGCACATTGACCAAGACTATGAAAGCACGCGCGCAGAATTGCGCGCCTTACTCGACTCATGAAAGCGCGCCCCGCCTGGCCCTTGTTGGCCCAAAAAGCTGAAGATGCCGTCAACGCCATTTGGGTGGAGTTGGTGGCCTCGCGCAAGCGCATTGAGCATTTGCAAGTCAGCCGAACCCGCATGCAAAACCTGTATGAGGATTACAAACGCCGAGCTGCCCAAGCCCAGGAAAAATTGCACACCATGGTGGAGACCAACAGCTATCGCCACTACATGACGCAACTGCAAGAGCTGGTGCAGCGGGTGGACAAAGATTTGCAAGTCGCGTTTCACGACCAGCAACAGATCAAAGACAAACTGCGCAAGGCCGAACAACACCTGATGCGCATGCAGTCTTTGGTTGAACGCGACTTGGATGCGGTGCGCAAGCACAACCGGGTGCTGGATCAAAAACAAATGGACGCATTGGGGCTGACGCTGTTCAACCTTCGTTCCTGACCCACCCTGCTTGCAGCCAGTGCCAATGGTGCGGCTTGAAGGCCCAGGGAATCATCTGACCCGGGGTGTTCTCAGGCAGCACGTCGGCGGTGAGGTGGTCCAGCCACTCACCCTCAGCGCCGATGGCCGCCAACAGGTGCTGGGCCCATGCGCCTTGCGCGTAAGCGCATTGCTGGTGTTGCACACCCGCTGAGGTGCGCACAAACGGCAGCGTGAGCGCAGAAGTAATAGGGGGCGGGTTGGGCCGCACTTGGCCAGAGTAAGCGTCGTGCACACTGCCCCAGGGGTGGCCACGCAGGTCGTGGTGCAATTGGCGCAAGCGCGCTTGCGCGGCTTCGGTGTCGCCAATGCGGTAGCGCAATTGCCCAAGCAGATTGTCAAACCAGATGCAGGCTTGCGGGTGTTGGGCCAATAAAACTGACAAATTGGCCATGGCATCTTGCCGGTGGTAGTGAAGCTCAACGCCGTGCTGGCGCAAATGTGGGCCGTGGCGGGCGCGAAACCACAGGCCTGCCAGTGGGTCGATGTCGTACGCATCGATGCGTGCAAAGCGTTGCAGCCAGGGGCCGGGCATCATCCATCCGGCACTGGCACCGATCAGCAACAAATGCGGGCGTTGGGGGTTCACTGGGCTCAGAAAATTGGCCAGGGCATCAACGGTGGGTTGCCAGCGCTGGCGTGATTGGTGGGCATGCAGGTGCCAGTTCAGGCCGCCCGTGCCGCCGGCATGCCAGGCCTCACTCAGCCAATTCCACCAGGCCGTTCGCGGCTCAGTGGGCACACACCGCCTTCATGATGTGGGTCATGGGTGTCCCCGGTGGCACGCTCATCCAATCTTGAAACACGCCTTCGCTGACCAACACCTCACCCGTTAGTCTGGGGCCGCTGTGAAACGACACGGTCAAGGCGCGCACCCGTTTGTCTTTGCAATCAAATTCCATTTGTGCGCGGGTGGATTTGAAGCTTTGTCCTTGCTTGTTCTTTTGCGGATCGCGGTAATCAAGCATGGTCCAGGCGCGCTGTCTATCACCTTGGTGCTCAATGGAGGAGGCGTCGTAGTAGTAAATGCCCAAATCGTGCAGCCCGGCCGAGGTCCAGTTGACGGCGAAGGCATTCACGCTTATGAGCCAGCAAACCAATGCGAAAAAGTGTCTGGAACGGATCATGCTTAGATCATAACGCTGGACCCGTCGTGTCAAAAAATTGGCATGCGAGTTGAATCATTTGGTATTCATCGAAAAACCTTTTTTCTGGACACATTCACATGCAAGCCACCGATTGGTTTCAATATGCCTTCAGTGCCGTGGTGGTGCTCGTCACTTTGGGCGGGGTTTTGTGGTTGCTGGTGCGACGCAAAAACGCTTTCGCCCCCAAATCTGAGGGCCGAAAAATCAAGCTGGTTGAAACCATGCCCTTGAGTCTGAAGCACAAACTGATGTTGGTGCAAGTAGACAATCAAATGGTATTGCTCAGCGTCAATGCCCAAGACATCAGCACCTTGCATGCTTGGCAGCCGCAGTCAGACAACGCCAGCATCGCTGCCAACCCCGCATCAGCGGCGAAAGACTTTCGCTCGGTGATGCAGTCCAACCTGTGAGAGCAGCATGCGCCGACACACCCTGATTTCCATTTTGTTGCTGGCCGGCTTGTTATTGCTGGCCCCTTGGGCGCAGGCCCAAGGCATTCCCATGATCAATGTCAGCAGCGCCAAAGGCGCTCAACAGTACAGCTTGACGCTGCAACTGCTGGCCTTGATGACCACATTGACGCTGCTGCCGTCGATGTTGCTGATGATGACCTCTTTTGTGCGCATCATCATCGTGTTGTCCTTGTTGCGTCAAGCCTTGGGCACCGGACAAACCCCGCCCAACATGGTGCTGGTGGGCTTGTCGCTGTTTTTGACGCTGTTCATCATGTCGCCCGTGTTTGAAAACATTTACCAAAACGCCTTGTTGCCCTATATGAATGCCAGCATGCCGTTCGAAAAGGCCCTGGCTTTGGCCGAAGCACCGGTGCGCGATTTCATGATGCACCAAACGCGTGAGGATGACATCACGATGTTCATGCAAATCGCTCAGAAAAAAGATGTGGCCAGCGCCGCAGATGTGCCTTTCACCACCCTGATGCCGGCTTTCATCACCTCTGAATTGAAAAGCGCCTTCACCATCGGCTTCATGATTTACATACCGTTTGTGGTGATCGACTTGATTGTGGCCAGCGTTTTGATGTCCATGGGCATGATGATGCTCTCGCCCATGATCATCTCCATGCCTTTCAAGCTCATGCTGTTTGTGTTGGTCGACGGTTGGACCTTGTTGATGGGTTCCTTGGCCTCGAGTTTCGTTTTCAAATAAGGAATATTCCATGTTGGACACTGCACTGGTTGTGGATTTGGGGCGACAGGCCCTGTGGATGACGATGCTGATTTCAGCGCCCATACTGGGGATTGGCTTGATCGTGGGCTTGACGGTGGGCGTGTTTCAAGCAGCCACATCGATCAACGAGCAGACGCTAAGTTTCATTCCGAAACTGGTGGCCTTGGGTGTCACCCTGGCGTTGACCGGTGGCTGGATGATCAACACCATGGTGGATTACACCCGGGTGTTGTTTGGCCGCATTCCCACCTTGTTTGGTTGAATGCTGCGATGAACCTGGAGATGCTCAACCTGCTGGACAAGTTCTATGCTTTGATCTGGCCAATGTTGCGCATAACTGCTTTTCTGGCGTTTGCTTCTATTTTTTCCATCCGTGCGGTCAATTTGCGCATCCGCATGGTGTTGTCGCTGGCGCTTTCTTTTTTCATTTCGATGCAAATCGACATCCCTGTGATTGACCCTCTCACCGGTCCTGGTTTGGCCGAGGTGTTCAATCAGGTGTTCATTGGTTTTGCGATGGGCATGATCATGCAAATCGCCACCGCAGGCGTGGTGGTTGCCGGGCAAGTCGTCTCTGGTTCGATGGGCCTGACCATGGCCACCTTGATCGACCCCAACGTGGGCAATGTGCCGGTGATTTCCGGCTTGTTCAACGTCTTGGGAACCTTGGTTTTTTTGGCCTTGGGCGGCCACCTGATCATGTTTGGCATTTTGTTGGACTCGTTCACCCAGTTCCCGATTGGTAAAAACCTGATGTCGCAAGATGTCTTCGGCAAGATGCTGGCGTGGAGTGCGATGATGTTTCTGGCCTCGGTGTTGATTGCCTTGCCCGTGTTGATGACCTTGTTGTTTGTCAACGTGGGTCTGGGTTTTGTGACCCGCGCTGCACCCAGCTTGAATATTTTTTCGGTGGGTTTCTCGGCCATGTTGATGGCGGGTTTTGTCATTTTGTGGTTAGCCCTGCCTAGCACCGTTGGCCGGATGAACTGGTTGTGGGTACAAACCTATGCGCAGATGCGCGCATTGTTTTTAGGGTGATGTATGGCTGACGACAGCGCAGAAAAAACCGAAGAACCCACCAGTCGACGCTTGGAAAAAGCCCGATCTGAGGGGCAATTGGCGCGTTCGATCGAATTACCCGTCGCAGCAATGTCCATCGGTGCCGTGGGCTTTTTCACCCTCATGGGCGGGTGGTTGTTCAATGGCATGAGCCAGTTGTTTGTGTCGCAACTGGAGTTCGATCGCAAAATCATTGACAAGGCCGAATTGCTGCCCGGTTTGTTTGCGCAGTCGGTGGTTGATGCGTTTTTGCTGATCTTGCCGCTGATGTTGCTGATGTATTTCATTGCCATTGCTTCGACCGTGATGTCGGGCGGTTTGGTGTTTTCCATGGGCATGGTGGCGCCCAAATTCAGCAAACTTAATCCGCTCAATGGCCTGAGTCGCATATTTGGTGTCAAGTCGCTGATCGAATTGGCCAAGTCAATTGCCAAGTTCGTGGTGGTCGGGGGCATTTTGCTGTTGCAAGTCAGTAACCACATGGAAGAGTTGCTCGCCCTGGCCAACTTGGATTTGAACCAAGCCATGGCCATCGCTGGCAAGTTGATCGTGGATGCTTGCTTTTGGTTGAGCATGGGTTTGTTGCTGATTGCCTTGGCAGATGTGCCCATCCAGCAGTACCAGGTTCACCAGAAACTCAAAATGTCGCGCCAGGAAGTGCGCGATGAAATGAAAGACTCGGAGGGTCGGCCCGAGGTAAAGCAAAAAATCAAACAGCGCCAACGTGAGATGGCCAACAACCGCATGTTGGCCAAGGTGAAAGATGCCGACGTGGTCATCACCAACCCGCAGCATTTTGCGGTGGCCTTGTCCTACGACCCGAACGGCGATGGTGCACCGATCTTGTTGGCCAAGGGCAGCGATGAACTCGCCCGGCGCATCCGCGAGGAGGCCCAAGCCCATGCAGTGGAATTATTTCCGGCACCCGAGTTGGCCCGTGCCCTGTATTTCACCACCCAGGTGGATGAGCCCATACCCGAGGGCTTGTACCATGCTGTGGCCCAAGTGATTGCTTATGTGTTCAGTCTGAACCAGTCATACGCCGCTGGCGAGGGTCTGCTCAAGCCCGTACCGGTTGTGCCGGAGAATATGCGTTTTGACAGCAATGGGTTGCCAGCTTGATGGGATGGATGACCAAATGAGCACTGTGTACCAAAGTCCGGGCGACAAGATGCGTTATGAGATCTTGCTCAAGTCCATGATGGAAGGGCGATTGAACCTGGCAGTGCTCAGTGACAGCGACCTTACTTTGGACTTTTACGCCAACCAGATCCACGAGGATTTGCGTGACCGTGGTGAGCGCATGGTCGAGTTTTGTTTTTCGGCCGACTCGATCAAACTGGTTGAAATGTTCAATGGCATTTTGTCAGAGCTCACCGTCTCCCAGGCGCGCGACAAACAAGTCAAAAGCGCGCCCAAGCGGTATTTGATTTTTCGCGACATCCTGGCCATGCAAGAATTTGAATTGCAATTGCTGGCGCGTTTGGTCAACGGGTTTCCTGCCAGCAACATCAATGTGGTGTTGATGGTCAATGCCTCTGCCCCGTACTCCAGCAAGCT
>RFNL01000375.1 GCA_009927195.1 Betaproteobacteria bacterium
GTGCAGCGATTTACCTGGGCATGCAATTGCTGTTGCCCGGCGAGTGGGCACCCTCACACCGCCACACGCCCAATGCGGTGCGCATGATCGTCGAAGGCGAGGGCGCCTACACCACGGTGGATGGCGAAAAATGCCCCATGAGCCGGGGTGACCTGATCCTCACCCCCACCGGTCTGTGGCACGAACACGGGCACGACGGCACCGACCCAGTGGTGTGGCTTGACGTGCTCGATTTGCCCATCATTTATTACCTGGAGACCTCCTACCACGTCAATGGGGATGCACAAACCCACGTGCCTGGCCGTGGCGACCGCATCCATGCCCACGGCGGCATGGCCCCCACCCGCATGTTTGTGCGCAGCACCAAGCCCTACCCCATGCTGCGCTACCCCTGGGACCAGGCGCGCGCCGCCTTGTTGACCTTGGCCAATGATGAACCCGATGCCGAGTCGGTGCAAATCACCTACATCAACCCCGAAAACGGTGGGGATGCGGAAAACATTTTGGGCTTTTACGCCATGATGCTGCGCCCCGGGCAAAGCTTGCCCATGCCGGCTCGCTCGCCCGCATGTGTGTTTCATCTGATCGAAGGTGCCGCCGATGTGTCCATCGAAGGGCAAAATTTTTCCCTGGCCGAGGCCGATACCTGCTGCGCACCGGGCTATACGCCAGTGACCGTGGTGAACCGATCTGCAAGCCAGCCGGCCTTTTTCTTCTTGGCCGATGAAGCGCCCTTGCACCGCAAACTCGGTGTGTACGAAGTGCGTGCCTGAGCCTCGAGCGTGCCATGCAGTTGTACAACTTTTTCCGCTCGGGCACTTCGCACCGATTGCGCATCGCCCTCCACCTGAAAGGCGTGGCCAGCGAGTATGTGGCAGTGGACTTGCGCGCCGAGGCGCACCAACATGCGGATTTCAAGGCCATGAACCCACAGGGTTTGGTACCGGCCCTGGTCAAGGACGGAAAAGTGATGACCCAGTCACCGGCCATCATCGAGTGGCTGGAAGAAACCCACCCCACTCCGGCGCTGTTGCCCAGCGATGCCGATGCGCGCGCCCGGGTGCGCGCCCTGGCGGCCATGGTGGCGTGTGATATCCACCCCCTGAACAACCGGCGCATCTTGGAATACCTGCGCCAGCAATTCAAAGCCGATGAGTCGGCCATCAACACCTGGTGCGGCCACTGGATCACCTTGGGCTTTGATGCCTACGAAGCCTTTTTGCGGTCGGACCCCCAACGCGGTCGTTTCAGTGTGGGCGATGCACCGGGTTTGGCCGATGTCTATCTGGTGCCCCAGGTCGAAAGTGCCCGCCGCTTCAAGGTGGACATGGCGCGCTGGCCGCGCATCTGCGCCGTGGACGCTGCCTGCATGGCGCTGGAGGCCTTTCAAAAAGCCGCACCCTCTGTTCAGCCCGACGCGGCTTGACACCTCAGGCGGGCAAAGCCACCCCTTCGTGGGCCAACAAGGCGCGCTTGCGGTCCAACCCCCCGGCATAACCGGTCAATTGTTCCCGGGCACCCAGCACCCGATGGCAGGGCACGAACACGCTCCAGGGATTGCGACCCACCGCCGCACCCAGCGCACGCACCGCTTGGGGTTTGTTCAGATGGGCCGCCAACTGTCCATAGCTGACCGTGCTACCGCAAGGAATGTCAGACAAGGCCAGCCACACGCTTTGTTGAAAAGGCGTGCCCCATGCGCTCAGGCGCGGGGTTTTGAATGCCTGGTGGGCTTGTTGGAAATAAGCCCCCAGTTCCTCTTCTGCGCTGTCCAACCAGCGCTGCCCTTGCACCCGCGGCCAAGCACTGGCATCGGGGTGGTGGCTTTGGCCCTCAAACCAAGCCCCGGCCAAACCCGCCTCGCTGGCGGCCAGCAGCATGGGCCCCAGCGGTGTAATCACGGTTTTGCAGACAAGCATCATCTCTCCGGAAGGCGAACGATTTGTACCACAGACGAGCTGGAGCACCAGGGCAATGCCCGAGGTTGGTGGCAGCGTTGAAAAATCAGAGCGCGCAAAATCAGCGCACCAGGCAAGGCTGTTTGGGATTAAATTGCCAGCCTGGCAAGAGGTACTGCATGGCCACTGCATCGTCGCGCGCGCCCAGGCCATGTTGCAGGTACAACTGGTGCGCGGCCTCCACCTGGTCCAGGTCCAAGTCAATGCCCAAGCCCGGCCGCTTGGGCACTTCAATCTGACCGCCTTGGATGTGCAGCGGCTCGCGCGTCAGGCGCTGGCCCTCTTGCCAAATCCAATGGGTGTCGATGGCCGTGACCTGTCCTGGCGCTGCCGCAGCCACATGCGTGAACATGGCCAGGGACACATCAAAATGGTTGTTGGAATGTGACCCCCAGGTCAGTCCCCAGGTTTGACAGGCTTGGGCCACCCGCACCGAGCCTTGCATCGTCCAAAAATGCGGGTCGGCCAAGGGAATGTCGATCGATTGCAACTGGATGGCATGGGCCATTTCGCGCCAATCGGTGGCCACCATGTTGGTGGCGGTGCGCAAACCGGTGGCGCGGCGAAATTCTGCCAGCACCTCGCGCCCCGAGTAAACACCTTCTCCGCCACAAGGGTCCTCGGCATAGGCCAGCTCGCGGTGTCGGTCACGGCACAGCCGAATGGCATCTTTGAGCAGCCATCCGCCATTGGGGTCGAGGGTGATGCGGGCCTTGGGAAAGCGCTCATGCAAAGCCACAATGGCCTCGATCTCTGCCTCCCCGCTGAGCACACCCCCTTTGAGTTTGAAGTCTTCAAAGCCGTAGCGTGATTGCGCGGCCTCGGCCAGGCGCACCATGGCCTCTGCGGTGAGGGTTTCTTCATGGCGCAAGCGGTGCCAGTCGTTGTTGGCATCGGGTTCGCTGCGGTAGGGCAGGTCGGTTTTGCGCCGGTCACCCACATAGAACAAATAGCCCAAGACCCGAACCCGCTCACGCTGCTGGCCGTCTCCGAGCAAGGCGGCCACTGGCACTCCCAAGAACTGCCCCAGCAAATCCAGCAGCGCACTTTCCACCGCGGTCACGGCATGGATGGCCACCCGCAGGTCAAAGGTTTGGTTGCCCCGACCGCCTTGGTCCAGGCCCGAGAACTTTTCACGCAAACGGTTGAGGCATCGGTTCCAGTCACCAATGGCGCCACCCTCGATCAAACCGCGTGCCGCCTCCAAGGTGTGGCGAATTTTTTCTCCGCCAGGCACTTCGCCCACACCCGTGTGCCCGGCGCTGTCGCTGAGGATCACCAGATTGCGGGTGAAAAAGGGTCCGTGTGCACCACTCAAATTGAGCAACATGCCGTCATGCCCGGCCACGGGCACCACACGCATGCGGGTGATCACGGGTGTGCCTGAGGTGGCAGGGGTGCTTGGGGCACTGGACCATGGATTGATTGGGTTAGACATCGTACAAGTGAGCTCAGGATAGTGCCTGGCTTGGCAGGGTTTGGGTTTTGCGCAGCCGATCGCGGCTGTTGCTCAGGTGGGTGCGCATGGCTGCCCGGGCGGCTTCGGGGTCATGATGGCGGATGGCGCTCAAAATGCTCTCGTGTTCTGCGTGCACCTTTTGCAGGTAATTGAGTCGCCCTTCGGGCGCGGCTTGCGCCGTGTTGAGGCGCGCGCGCGGAATCACCATGCTGCCCAAATAGCCCATCAGGTCGGCGAAGTGCCGGTTGTGAGTGGCGCGGGCCACCTCCATGTGAAAGGCAAAGTCTGATGGCACGGCATCGTTGTCTTGCCCAAGGGCGGATTGGAACTCATCCAGGGCGGATTGCATCTGGGTCAGTTGACTCTCCGTGCGTCGCATGGCGGCCAAACCGGCGGCCTCGGTCTCCAGGCTGATGCGCAATTCCAGCAAAGCGATCACATCATCCACCATGGCCAGGTCCACGCTGCCCAGGCTGAAGTTGGCACTTTCGCGCGTGGGCAGCACAAAGGTGCCTATGCCGTGGCGGGTCTCAACGATGCCGCCGGCTTGCAAACGCGACAAAGCCTCGCGCACCACGGTGCGGCTGACCTCAAACTGCCCCATGATTTCGGTTTCACTGGGGAGTTTGTCGCCAGCCTTCAAGTGGCCTTGTTGCACCCGCTCGGTCAGGGAGGAGACGATTTCACCCACCAATCCGCCCGGTCGGCGCAAGCGCGTGACCTCGCTGGCGCCAACCGTTGCAGATGGCTTTGAACTAGGGGTTTGCCTTGATTCCATCGATGAACCCTTGACCTCAGAATGAATTCCTCTAAAATTTTAGTTAACAGACAACTGATAACTAACCCGCTCACTGTATCAAACCCCTTAGAAAAGGCCAAGCCCTTCAACCCTGATGGTGGGCAAACGCTGATCACCGACTTTTCTCATGAACACCCCCCACTCGCACCATCGTTTGTTGCTCACCGGCGCTGCGGGTGGACTGGGCCAGGCTTTGCGCGGGCGGCTCAAGGCCAACTGCCAGGTATTGCGCTTGTCCGATGTGGTGGACTTGGGCGCGCCGCAGGTGGGTGAAGAGGTGTTCACCGCCGACCTGGCCGATGCCGCGGCGGTCCACTCCATGATGGCTGGAGTGGATGCCGTGGTGCACCTGGGCGGGGTGTCCACCGAGCAAGCCTGGGCACCCATATTGCAAGCCAATATCGTGGGCATGTACCACCTGTATGAAGCCGCCCGCGAACATCGGGTGCGCCGCGTGGTGTTTGCCAGTTCCAACCATGTCACGGGCTTTTACAAACAGGGGCAAACCATCACCGCCGATGACCCGCCACGCCCCGATGGCTTGTACGGGTTGAGCAAAGCCTTTGGCGAGGACTTGAGCCGTTTTTACTTTGACCGCTATGGCATTGAAACTGCATGTGTGCGCATCGGCTCATCATTCCCCGAACCGCGCGACCGACGCATGTTGGCCAGTTGGCTCAGTTATGACGACTTGCACCGCCTGATCACCGCCTGTTTGACCACACCAGTGCTGGGCCACAGCATCATTTTCGGCATGTCCAACAACGCCGTCACTTGGTGGGACAACAGCCGCGCGCGTCACATCGGTTATGTGCCTCAAGACAGTTCAGATGTGTTTCGCGAGCGCATTTACCAAAGCACCGCTGAGCCCGATTTGACCGACCCTGCCGTGCAGTTTCAAGGCGGTGCGTTTGTGAAGATGGGCCCCCTGTGAGCTTTTTTTGAATTTTTACACCCTCTCATTCAACAAGGAGACAACCATGAAGAAACGACAACTCGTGAAATGGATCGCAGCCAGCCTGGCCATTGGGGCATCGGCGATTGGCTTTCAGGCCCAGGGCCAAAGCAAGATGGTGCTCAAGGCTTCGGATGTGCACCCCTTGGGCTATCCCACGGTGGAGGCCATTGTGCGCATGGGCAAAAAACTCGAAGCCGCTACCAACGGTCGCATTTCCATCCAAATGTATCCCTCCATGCAATTGGGTGGCGAGAAAGAAATGATCGAGCAAGCCCAGGTGGGCGCTTTGCAAATCGCCCGCATTTCGGTGGGTGCAATGGGCCCGGTGGTGGACGAGGTCAATGTGTTCAACATGCCTTTTGTGTTTCGCGATGAAGCGCACATGCGCAAAGTCATCGATGGCCCCATTGGCCAAGAATTGCTTGAGCGCATGACCAACGGTCCTGGCTCGCGCTTGGTGGCACTGGGTTGGATGGATGCGGGCACCCGCAATGTGTACGCCAACAAACCTGTGACCGCACCCGCCGACCTCAAAGGCATGAAGATTCGCATGATGGGCAATCCTTTGTTTGTGGAGACCATGAATGCCATGGGCGGCAATGGCGTGGCCATGGGCATGAACGAGTTGTTTCCTGCTTTGCAAACCGGCGTGGTCGATGGGGCCGAAAACAACCCCCCCACATTGCTGGCGCAAAACCATTACACGGTGACCAAGGTGATGAGCCTGACCGGCCACCTGATCATTCCTGAGATTTTTGTGTTCTCTAAAAAATCTTGGGAAGGTCTGAGCAATGAGGATCAAGCGCTGATCCGCAAGTTTTCGGCCGAGGCGCAAATCGAACAGCGCAAACTGTGGGATGACTACACGCGGGAGGCTGAAACCAAACTCAAAAGTTTGGGCGTGCAATTTGTACCAGCCGATAAAGCCGCTTTCTTCAAAGCCACACAACCGATCCGTGACAAATACGGATCCAAATACGCGGCTTTGATCAAACGCATCCAAGACACCAAGTAAGCGGTTCACCCCGAACGTGGTCCGAGGCTTGCTGCCCCGGGCCACGTCTATTTTTGAAGGCGCACGCCATGACCCTCAAACAAGCATATGCCCAGGCCATGGAAAGGCTTTATATGGCCTGTATCGTGCTCTCGGGCGCAGCCCTGGTGGTGATCACCCTCATCATCCCTTATGGGGTGTTCATGCGCTATGCGATGAACAACCCGCAATCTTGGCCTGAACCTGCATCGGTGGTGATGATGGTGTTCTTTTCCTTCACCGGTGGGGCGGCCGTTTACCGCGCCAATGTTCACATTGCAGTTGAGTCTTTGCTCAATGCCGTCACACCCGCCACGCGCTCTGCCATGCTGGTGGGCGTTGAGTTGTGCATGGCCGCCATGTCCTTGTTCATGCTGTTTTATGGTGTGCATTTGTGTCAAATCACCTGGCAACAGTCCATGGCCGAGTTTCCTGGGCTGTCGGTGGGTCTGGTGTATTCGCCGATTCCTTTGGCAGGGGCTTTGACCTTGTTGTTTTTGATCGAGCGGGTATGGGTCGGGCACCCGCCGGCTGACTCGGTCATGTACAGCGATGAAGCGGTGGAACTGGAGTAAGCCATGGACATTTTGATCTTGCTGGGGTCTTTCACCCTGTTGTGCGCCTTGGGCGTGCCAGTGGCCTATGCCCTGGGCTTATCGGCCATTTGTGGCGCCTTGTGGATTGATTTGCCGCTGGAGGCGATCATGCTCAAGATCTCAGACGGTACCGACGACTTTTCCCTGCTGGCCATTCCGTTTTTTGTGCTCGCCGGCGGCATCATGGCCGAGGGGGGCATGGCCAACCGCTTGATCAACCTGGCCAAGGTGTTTGTGGGATTTATCCGTGGTGGTTTGGCCCTGGTCAACATCATGGCGTCGACCCTGTTTGGTTGTATTTCTGGTTCATCGGTGGCTGACACATCGGCCATTGGCTCGGTGATGATCCCGCAAATGGTCAAGGCCGGCTTTCCCCGTGTGTTTGCCACCAATGTCACCATTTGCGGTTCGGTCCAAGCCTTGATGATCCCGCCTTCACACAACGCGGTCATCTACTCGCTGGCCGCTGGTGGTACGGTGTCGGTGGCGCATTTGTTTTTGGCCGGTATCTTGCCGGGTGTGTTGTTTGGTGTGTGTTTGATCGGTCTGGTTTTGTGGACCTCGCACAAGCGTGGTTACCCCAAGGGGGAGCCAGTGGCGCTCAAAGACATTCCCAAAATTGTCACCGATGCGCTGTGGGGTTTGGTGACCATCTTCATCATCATGGGTGGTATTTTGTCGGGGGTTTTCACACCCACCGAGTCCGCTGCTGTCGCTTGCGTTTATGCGTTTTTGGTCACCTTTTTGGTGTATCGCGACTACAAATGGAGCGAGTTGCCACGCATGGTGCACCGGGTTGTCAAAACCGTGTCCATGGTGATGATGTTGATCGGTTTTTCCGTGGCCTTTGGTTACATGATGACCTTGATGCAAATACCGGCCAAGATCACCATGTTCTTTTTGAGCATTTCCGACAACAAATATGTGTTTTTGTTTTTGGCCAATTTGCTGTTGCTGTTGTTGGGCACCTTCATGGACCTGGCACCCATGTTGCTAATCTGCACGCCCATTTTCATGCCGGTGATCGCCAAATTGGGCATTGACCCGGTGCACTTTGGCATGATCATGATTTTGAACCTGGGCATTGGCCTGATCACCCCCCGGTGGGTCCCACCTTGTTCGTGGGTTGTGCCGTGGGCAAGGTGACGATGGAGCAGGTCTCCAAAGAGTTGTGGCCTTTTTACGGGGCCATGTGCATGGCCTTGCTGCTGGTCACCTATGTGCCTGCCTTGTCGCTGTGGTTGCCGGGCCTGCTGAAATAGTCCGCTCATGGCCACGGTTTTGGTCACCCATCCGGCGGCGCGCTTGTCCACCTACTTTGGTGAGCGCGCGCTGCGTGAATTGCGCGGCTTGGCGCAGGTGCGGCTCAACCCCAGCGATCAAGATTGGGAAGGCCCGGCCTTGATCGCCGCCGCCCAAGGCTGCGATGTGGTCATCGCCTACCGGCAAACCCGATTTGATGCGGCGGTATTGGCCGCTTTGCCGCAGTTGTTGGGCGTGTGCCGCTGCGCCATGGACATCCGTACCATCGATGTGCCAGCCGCATCGCGTCATGGCATTTTGGTGACCCGTGCCAGCGCAGGTTTTGGCACCGCGGTGGCCGAGTGGGTGATGGGCGTGTTGATCGACGCCTCGCGCCACATCAGTGCCGCGCGCATGCAGTACCGAACGGGCGGCCAAGCCCTGGCCTTGATGGGCAAAGAGCTCAAGGGTGCCACCCTGGGGGTGGTGGGGTATGGCCACATTGG
>RFNL01000105.1 GCA_009927195.1 Betaproteobacteria bacterium
TTTGGCAATGCCTGACCCGCTTGCGCCAAGCCGGACAAACCTTGGTGGTGGTGGACAAATACGTCAACCGCTTGGTGCAAATTGCCGACCGTCATTTGATCTTGGAGCGCGGCACCGTGGCTTGGCAAGGCAGCTCGGCCGAGCTCGACAAAGACCGCAGCCTGTGGCACCGCTACCTGGGCGTTTGATTTATTGCTGACCTGACCCGCGCCGTCAGAACGGGTTCACGCAAAGTGACGCTGCGCCACTTGGCGCAAACGCTCTTGCAGGCTTTTGGAAGCGGCGCTGGTGGAACCACTGCGCCGGCGCGTGATGCCCACGCGGCGGCGCCAATCGGTACCCGCCACCCGCAGGGCTTTGAGTTGACCGGCCTGTGCCTCCCAGTGAATCAACTCTTGGGGGATGAAGGTGAGTGCATCGCTTTGCATGACCATGGCTTTCATCAGCACCGTGGAAGTGGTTTCAATCTGTGCTTTGGGGGGTGTCAATTGGTGGGCGATGAAAAAATCATCGAAGGCCAGGCGCTCCAGTTCGCGCTGGCGCGGCAACACCCATGTTTGGGCCAGCAAGTCGCTGGGCGGGACCTGGCGGCGCAAGCCCAAGGGGTGGTCTGAGCGGCCCACCACCACCGCACTTTCGGTGAACAAGGTTTCGTGCACCAGTTCGGCGTCGGCGCTGCGAGCGGGCACCGAAGACAGGGCAAAGTCCACCTCACCTTGTTTGACCCAGGGCATGAGGGACTCATTGAGCCCATACAACACCGTGACCTTGAGTTCAGGGTGCAGACGTTGCCAAGCCACCAAGGCTTGCGGCAGCAGCCGGTTGGCTTCGGTGGGGCCACAGCCCACAATCACATGGCCGCGGTGCGCGCCTTTGAGGGCATCAATCTCACCCAAGGCATGGCGCAATTCGGCCTCGACCACCTGTCCATGCTGCATCAAGGCCTGACCAAAGGGCGTGGGAGTGACGCCAAAACGCCCGCGTTCCAGCAATGGAACGCCCAAGGATTTTTCCAAGGCCTTGATGCTTTTGGACAGCGCCGGTTGTGAGACTTCCAGTTCGGCCGCCGCTTCGCTCAGGCTGCCACAGCGAACGGCGGTCAGAAAAAACTGTACTTTTCGGTAATCCATAACCAATGGTAATGTAAAAAGCATGGAAAGTTGTAGGTGCTGTGAGCGGGCTTTGCTAGCCTTTGCCCTTGCTTTCAACCCTTGCCTTCTTTTCGGAGATGCCATGAACCCTTTAGACCTGGATCACCTGGTCCAACCCGACCGCGTGCACCGCAGCGTTTACACCGACCAGGCCATTTTTGACCTGGAGATGGAACACATGTTTGAAAAAACCTGGGTCTACTGTGGCCATGCGTCACAGGTCAAGGCGGTAGGCGACTACCACACGCTGCACATCGGTCGCCAGCCCATGGTGATGGTGCGCGACCGCGACCAGTCCATCCGGGTCCTCTACAACCGCTGCCCCCACCGCGGTGTGCAGTTGTGCGGCACCCACAGCGGTAATACGGGCTCAGGCTTTGTGTGCCCCTACCACGCCTGGAGTTTTCACCTCAACGGCAAGGTGCGCGCCATTCCCTTGGCCAAAGGCTACGAGGGCACGCGTTTTCATTTGGACGATGCGCAAGCCAGCATGGTGCCAGCAGCCCGCGTGGACAGTTACCGTGGCTTTGTGTTTGCCAGCTTGAGCGCAGAGGGCCCTGCGTTGCTGGATTTTTTGGGCGAAGCCAAAGTGGCTTTTGACGACATGTGCGACCGCTCACCCGTGGGCGAGGTGGAA
>RFNL01000087.1 GCA_009927195.1 Betaproteobacteria bacterium
GAGGCCTTGGCCAGCGCGCAAGCGGCACCTGTTCAGGCCTTTGAACACCGCTTTGCCCTGGGGCCGAGCTTGGGGCAGTGTTGCGGTGGGGTGGTGGTGCTGGGTTTTGAGGCCTTCACTGAGCAAGACCTGCCGCGCCTGCAAGCCCAAGCCCTGGCCCAGGCCAAGCCGGTGGCCTTGTTTGGCGGTGGCCATGTGGGCAAGGCCTTGATCGAGGTGCTGGGCCGCTTGCCCCTGTCGGTGCAGTGGATCGACAGCCGTGATGAAATTTTCCCGGCCCACGTGCCCCCTCATGTGCGCTGCGAACACTCCGATCCGGTGCAACAAGCCGTGTGGGATTTGCCAGCGGGTTGCCATGTGTTGATGATGAGCTTCAGCCACGCCGAGGACTTGGACATCTTGGCCCAATGCTTGCTGCGGGTGCGCCAACAACAAGACCTGCCCTATATCGGACTGATTGGCAGCGACACCAAATGGGCGACTTTTCGCCACCGCCTGGAAGCCAAGGGATTTGGTCCGGCTGACTTTGCCCGCGTCACCTGTCCGATTGGCATCAGCGGCATCGAGGGCAAGCAGCCCGAGGTGATTGCCGTGTCGGTGGCGGCCCAGTTGTTGCAGCATTAAAACTGTATACACTTGCAAGTCCTGTCGCAGCGGAGCGGGGCGCCACCCTTGTTCGCGACCTGTTCTCCCCTCACAGCGCCCGCGGTGGTGAGGGTGACACCGTCACCTGAGCTGACCGAGACATAGACATGGACACATACTTTTTGGACTGGGCCAACCTGTTGTTGAGGTGGGTGCATGTCATCACCGCCATCGCCTGGGTGGGTTCTTCTTTTTACTTTGTCTTTTTGGACAACAACTTGGTGCGTCCGAACTCCCCCGATTTGCTCGAAAAAGGGGTGGATGGGGCCATGTGGGCGGTGCATGGCGGGGGTTTTTACAACCCGCAAAAGTACATGGTGGCACCGAAAAAAATCCACACCCCTTTGCATTGGTTTTACTGGGAGAGCTACAGCACCTGGTTGAGCGGCTTTGCGCTATTCACCGTGTTGTATCTGTGGAACGCGGGCACTTTTTTGGTCGACCAGTCTTTGTTCGCTTGGTCACCGCTGGCCGCTGGGGCCACCGCAGTGGGCTTGTTGGTGGCGTTTTGGTTTGTCTACGATGCCATCTCCCGCATTTTTGGGTTTCGTGAAAACGGCGAGGTCTGGGTGGGTGGTTTGATGCTGATCGTGGTGGCCTTTTCATGCTGGCTCACTTGCCAGTTGTTTGCCGGGCGGGCGGCTTTCCTGCTGGTGGGCGCCATGATCGCCACGGCCATGAGCGCCAATGTGTTTTTCTGGATCATCCCCGGTCAGCGCAAAGTGGTGGCCGCCATGACCTCGGGCAAGTCCTATGACCCGACGGAGATGGCCATCCACGGCAAACGCGGCAAGCAGCGCAGCGTGCACAACACCTACTTCACCTTGCCGGTGCTGTTTGCCATGCTCTCCAACCACTACAGCTTTTTGTACACCCATGAAATGCATTGGCTGATCTTGCTGCTGATGATGCTGGCGGGTGCCTTGATCCGTCAGTTTTTTGTGCAACGCCACGCCTGGCACCACCGGCGTGCGGCCAATCCCTGGCCGTTTGCCGCTGCGGGTGTGGCCATCATCTTGGCGGTGGTCGTGTGGCTGCGACCCGCCCCTGTGGCGGCCCCGATGGCCGCAGCCAGACCAGCCACTGTGGCTGAGGTGCAAACCATCCTGCCCTGCGCTGTGTGTCTTGCCATGGCGAACAAGTGCAAATGAAAAACATCCGCTTGGACAGCGCAGACAGGATTGGCCAACATGCGCAAAACGTTTACCAACAAGTGGTGGTCACACGCCAAATGCCGATGAACAACGCCAGCGGCATCACCGAAGCAGAACGCGCCACCATTGCGCGATGGTTTCTGGCGGGGGCGAAAGTGGATTGAGGCTGAACTGCTTTATCGGCTTTGTTCAGCCAGACTTTTCGCCAGTTGGTTGTGCCGTTCAATCAACGGCCCCATGTCCACCGTGGCGATCTGGCCTTGTCGCACCACCACACGGCCGTTGACGATGGTGTAGTCGGCATGGTCGCTGGCGCACAGCAACAAGGCCCCGATGGGGTCGTGCACCGCCGCTCCGGCCATGCCCAGGGTATCGGTGCGAAACATCGCCATATCGGCGCAAAACCCAGGGCTGATTTGCCCAATCTCATGGCTGCGGCCCAGCACCTGCGCGCCGCCGCGCGTGGCCAGGCGCAAGGCATCGCGCGCGGTCATCTCCGCCGGCCCCAGGTCGCAGCCAAACACGGTGCGACCCTGTTCTTGGCGCGGCGCGTCCATCGCCCGGCCCACCCGCGCGAGCAACATGGCTTGGCGCGCTTCGTTGAGCAGGTGCCCGGCATCGTTGCTGGCGCTGCCGTCCACACCCAGGCCCACGGGCACACCGGCATCGATCATGCGGCGCAGCGGCAAGATA
>RFNL01000128.1 GCA_009927195.1 Betaproteobacteria bacterium
TCGAAAACGCGGGCTGGCCGGGGTTTTTTCTTCGGGAAATTGGACCGTGATCTTTCGGGCAAACATGTATTTGCCGGTCAAAGCCATGCCTTTGAACAACTCCAGCAACATAAAGCTGCTGAGGAAGTCGCGCAAAGAAAACGGGGAACGGTTGGCCAAGGAAGACATTAAGGTTTTCTCCGCATCATGGCCACAGGGACCAAGGGCTTTGGATCCACAAGCCCACCACCACCAACCACACCAAGGTGGCAGGAATGAAAACCTTCCATCCCAATCGCATGATTTGGTCGTAGCGGAAACGTGGGAAAGTGGCACGCACCCACAAGAACAATGTGGCCACCACAAACACTTTCATGCCCAGCCAAACCCAACCGGGGATGGCGTTGAACAATGGGCTGTCAATCGGCGACAACCAGCCACCTAAAAACATGATCACGCTCAACATTGAGACCAGAATCATGTTGGCGTATTCGGCCAAAAAGAACATGGCAAACGACATGCCGGAATACTCGATCATGTGACCCGCCACAATTTCAGATTCCCCCTCCACCACGTCAAACGGATGGCGATTGGTTTCGGCCAAGCCAGCGATGAAATAAATCACAAAAATAGGCAACAGCGGCAACCAATTCCATGACAAAAAGTTCAAACCGTTGTCAGCAAACTGGCCCTTGGCTTGACCCATGACAATATCTGTCATGTTCAGACTGGATGAAACCATCAGCACCACCACCAAACAAAAGCCCATGGCGATTTCATAACTCACCATCTGGGCAGAGGCGCGCATGGCCCCTAAAAAAGCGTACTTCGAATTGGAACCCCAACCCGCAATGATCACGCCATAACCTCCAAGGAGGTGATGGCCATCAAAAACAATAAACCGGCATTGACATTGGCCAAAGCAACCTCAGGGCCAAATGGCACCACTGCCCAAGCGGCCAAAGCGGGCATGATGGTCATGATGGGGCCGAGCAAAAACAAAGGTTTGTTGGCCGCAGTGGGCAAGATGATTTCTTTGGTCAGCAACTTGAGCGCATCGGCCATCGGTTGCAACAAACCCAGCGGACCCGTTCGATTGGGACCCAAGCGTATTTGCGTGAATCCAATCGCTTTGCGCTCCCACAAAGTGAGATATGCCACACAAAGCATCAAGGGCAAGACCACCGACACGATCTTGATCAAGGTCCACAACACCGGCCACAACAAAGCGGTCCAAGCGTAAGAGGGGGAAAGTCCCAAGCCAAATTGATAAATGGCCTCAACCATGTGTCACTCCGGGTCGTGCATCGGCCGTGTGCTGCAAGGCCGGGGATCGCCTCACCAAACCATCCAGTTGGTAAATGGATGCCGACACCGGGCGTTGGGTGCTGGGCCTGGTGTCCATGGGGGCTTGGGTGGCATTGGACAAGCGTTTTTGATCGTCCGAGGACCATGCTTGCGCGCGCACCTCTTCCAGGGTTTCGAATTCAAAACCAGCAATGCCCAGCATGTGACCCAAAACACGC
>RFNL01000139.1 GCA_009927195.1 Betaproteobacteria bacterium
GGGCCAAGCGCAGCGGACGCATGCACGCTTACTCGCCCGGCGCCATCAGCCAACGCCGTCGCGCGCAATGGGACAGCGAGGACGAAGCCTTGGCGCATTTTTTGGGCAAGGGCAAGTTTTCCCGCTGGCACCCCGAGGTGCTGCGCGACTATGTGCAACAAGGCACTCAAGCCTTGAGCGACGGCTCACGCATACTCAGCTTTGATCGGCAAATCGAGACCGATATTTACAACCACCTGCCCCATGTGATGCCCCAAGTGTTGGCATCGGGCCCGATGCCGTTTCCGGTGGGCTTCATGGGCGGCAAGCAATCCAAAGAGGTGCGCAAAGCGGGTTTGGGCCTGACCCGGCGCATCACCCAGGGACGCATCCAGATGGTCGAAGGCAGCCATTTGTTCCCCATGGAGTACCCCCTGGAAACCGCGGCCCTGGTTGATGCTTGGCTCAAAACCAATTTGGCCAAACCCCGCGGTTGAGGTCACCCCCCAACCATTCAAGCCCAAACGGGAATGACCTGCGTCTCGCCGGCGCTCAACAGCCCCGGCAAGGCCGCACCTGCTTCAGCCCCAATCAGGCCTTCCACTCGACCCAACCGCCCCAAGCACTGAGCAGCACCAAAGCGCCAAAGCCGATGCGGTACCAGGCAAAGGGCACAAAGCTGTGGCTGGCGATGTAGCGCAGCAACCAGCGCACGCAGGCCCAGGCGCTGAAAAACGAAAACAACAAACCTACCCCAAACATCGGCGCATCGGCCCAACTGAGCAAGGCACGCTCTTTGTACAAGCTGTAAACCCCTGCGCCCACCAAAGTGGGGATGGCCAGGTAAAACGAGAAATCCGTGGCCGCTTTGCGCGATAAACCCAGCAACATGCCACCAATGATGGTCGCCCCACTGCGACTGGTGCCCGGCACCATGGCCAGGCATTGCACCAAGCCCACTTTCAAGGCGTCCAAGGGTGACATGGACTCCACATTCAGGATGCGGGCGTAGTCATCGGGATGCTCACCGGGGGCGCGGACACGGCCCCAGCCCTCGGCCCACAAAATGATGAAGCCGCCAATGATAAAGGTCGAGGCCACCACCGTGGGCGTGAACAAATACGCCTTGATGGTTTTGCCAAACAACAGTCCCAGCACCACAGCGGGCACAAAGGCGATCAGCACATTCAGCGCAAAACGCCGCGCCAAGCGCTGCGTGGGCAGCGCCACCACGGTGCTTTGTATTTTTTGCCAATAAACAATGATGACGGCAAGGATGGCACCGGTTTGGATGGCGATGTCAAACACCTTGGCTTTCTCGTCGTCAAAGCCCAGCAAGGCGCCCGCGAGGATGAGGTGGCCGGTGGACGAGATGGGTAAAAACTCGGTCATCCCCTCGACGATGCCCATGACGGCGGCCTTCAGCAGCAACATGAAATCCACGACGTATCCTTTTGATTAATTTGGGTTTATTCTATGCAACCCATGTTCATACGGGTCAAATACCTGATAACACAACATCCATGGCAGTAATCAGCAAATGCGATTGAGAGGACAAGTTACCCACCATTTGACGCAAGCTTCGCACCGGCACGGGGGCTGCATAGTGCGCCAATGCGCGAAGCTTTTGGCCATTTACCATCACTGAAGGGCATAGCTTTTCAGGGACTTTGTCAGCAAACTCTAGGGTCGCCAAGGGCATCACAAGGCGTGTCGCCAAGGCATCAAGCAAATCACTTTGCAGCACCACCACAAAGGGAATGCCTTTCTCGGCACTTTCGCTGGGGTTGGCGTAGACGTCAAATTGCGCCACGGCGGATTACCAAGGGCGTAAATCAGCGCCAGGTATTCCGTTTTTTTCAACCCACGCGTTTTGGGCAGTGATCCATTCGGCAAATTCAGATTCAAACTCCTGCTTGCGGGTCGCCAAGCTGGCGGTTTTTTGGTTAGCTTGCAAGGCCCGAAATTGGTCGACGGACAGGATGACCGTGTCGATCTGCCCTGCCTTCTCAACAAACACGGGCTCTTTTTTGGCGTGGGCGCAAATACTGCCAAATCTGTTTTTGGCTTCGGTGGCGGTGATGTGCATGACAACTCCTGAAGATTAGCCATTTTAGCTAAAGCCAAGCATCCAAGATGTCAGTGAACAAAAACTGACAATACGCTTGTCACCCTTATTTCAATACTTTGTCGTACTGCTGACGTGTTCAACAACCCAGAAGATTGCTAAATTAGGCAGTTCGGCAAACCGGAGATTTCATGTTGATTCAAAAATCAAGGGTTTTTATATCCACTTGATGCAATACCTGATCATCATCCCTCCTCTTTTTGCCCTCCATATTTGGCAAGACATTGGTTACTAATGGGCTTTTTATCCTGCCTTGGGCTGGGGTTTGGGTTTATTGATGCACGCTTTGGTGGTGTTCGAGCGGTTCAGGCCATGGGGCGCAGATTGGGAAAAGCAACAAGTGGAAAAACGCTTAGGACGGAAACTTTGATATGCAACTGACGCCTCTCATCGCGGTACACATGACCGCGGCCATTGGCGCAGTGGTGATCGGGCCGTTTGTGCTTTGGGCTCGCATGGGGTCTACCCAACGGCCTTGGCTTCATCGCGCCATGGGTTATGCCTACACCACGCTGATGCTGCTGGCTGCTGTCAGTGCCTGCTTCATTCTGGACTTCAATTTACCCAACTTGCATGGTTTCACCCTGATTCATCTGCTGATTCCCGTGACGCTGACCAGCCTGTGGGTGGCTATTCGCGCCATTGCCAGAAAAGATGTCGTGACCCACCGCATCACCATGCAGTCGCTTTACGTGAGTGCTTGCCTGATTGCGGGTGGCTTTACTTTGCTGCCCTCCCGCTATTTGGGGAACTTGATATGGCATGAATGGCTTGGGTGGCTTTGATTCAATCAAAACAGAAAACTACCAAACTTCCAACTTCAAC
>RFNL01000077.1 GCA_009927195.1 Betaproteobacteria bacterium
GTGTTTGCCAGCCCGGGCCCGATTTATGAGCCCGAGGGCACGCGGCGCGATTACTGGCGCATGGCCCGGGCCATGTATGCGGCGGGTTTTCGCGCGGGCGAGTTGATCCACAACTGTTTCAGCTACCACTTTGTACCAGCCGGTTCGATGATGGAGACGGGTGCGCATGCCTTGGGCTGCACGGTATTTGCCGGCGGCACAGGCCAGACCGAGCAACAGGTTCAGGCGATGGCCGAGTTGCGGCCTGCGGGCTACACCGGCACGCCGGGTTTTTTGAAAATCATTGTGGAAAAAGCCGCCGAAATGGGTGTGGCCTTGCCCAGCTTGAAAAAAGCCATGCTCAGTGGCGAGGCCTTTCCGCCTTCGCTGCGCGACTGGCTGACCGAGCGCGGCATCCATGCCTATCAATGCTTTGCCACGGCCGATTTGGGTTTGATCGCCTACGAGACTTCGGCGCGCGAGGGTCTGGTGCTCGATGAGCAAGTGATGGTGGAGATTGTGCGACCTGGCACCGGCGACCCGGTGGCCGCGGGCGAAGTGGGTGAATTGGTGGTCACCTCGCTCAACCCCGATTACCCCTTGATCCGATTTGGCACTGGCGACCTGACGGCCTTGCTCGATGGGCCTTGCCCGAGTGGGCGCACCAACACCCGCATCAAGGGCTGGATGGGTCGGGCCGATCAAACCACCAAGGTGCGCGGCATGTTTGTGCACCCCTCCCAAGTGGACCAGGTGCTCAAGCGCTTCCCCCAGTTGGGTCGCGCGCGTTTGATCATCAGCGGTGAAATGGCCGATGACCAAATGACCCTTCAAATCGAGGCGGCCCAAAGCACTCCCGAGTTGGCCCAACAGGTGGGCGAAGCGGTGCGCGAAGTGACCAAGCTGCGGGCCACCATTGAATGGGTTGCGCCCAACAGCTTGCCCAACGACGGCAAAGTGATTGAGGACGCGCGCAGCTACCGTTGAGCACCATTCCCTGGCGCCGCCACAAAACCTGCTGGCTTGCCGGACTTACGTAATACCCACGATGGACGCTGGGCCCTGTGTTGATAGCATGGCGCACCATTTGAACAAACAGAGTTGCCTCATGCATAAAAACTGGATCCATACCGCGCTGCTGACCCTGGCATTGGCACCGATGAGCGGGATGGCCGCTGATTACCCGACCAAAGACAAAACCATCACCTTGATCGTGCCCTTTGCCGCTGGCGGCCCCACCGACCGCGTGGCGCGTGATCTGGCAGAGGCCATGCGCAAAACATTTGGTGCCAGCGTGGTGGTGGAAAACGCCGCCGGAGGTCCTGGGGGATTGATTGGCGCGGCCAAAGCCGCCAAGTCAGTCCCCGATGGCCACACCCTCTTGGTGCACCACATCGCCATGGGCATCTTTCCCTCGCTGGTGCGCAACCTGCCTTTCAAGGTGGAGAGCGATTTTGAGTATCTGGGCATGATCAACGATGTGCCCATGACCTTGATTGGCAAGCCCCAACTGCCCGCCAGCAACTACAAAGAGTTGATCACTTGGGTCCAGGCCAATAAAGGCAAGATCAACCTGGCCAATGCGGGTTTGGCCTCTGCCTCGCACCTGTGCGGCATGTTGTGGCAGGCGTCGATTCAGGTGGACATGACCACCGTGCCCTACAAAGGCACGGCGCCGGCCATGACCGATTTGATCGGTGGGCAAGTGGACTTGATGTGCGATCAGACCACCAACACCACCACCCAAATCGAGGGCAAGAAGGTCAAGGCCTTTGGCGTGACCACGGCCAAGCGCTTGAACACACCGGCCCTCAAGGACCTGCCTACCCTGGATGAATCAGGTCTTAAAAACTTCCAAGTCACCATTTGGCACGGTTTGTATGGCCCCAGGGGGATGCCCGCCGATGTGCAAACCAAAATCAACACAGCCCTGAAACAGGCTTTGAAGGATCCGGATTTCATCAAAAAGCAAGAAGGGCTGGGCGCGGTGGTGGTCAGCGACAAACGGGTGGAACCTGCCGAGCACAAAGCCTTTGTGGTCGCTGAAATTGCCAAATGGACCCCGGTCATCAAGGCCGCAGGTGTTTACGCAGACTGAAGGAAGCAAGATGCTGTCGATCCATGTGACCACAGCCCAGGGTGCCACCCTTGAGGTGAGCGCCGAAGTGGGCCAAACCCTGCTGGATGCGGTGATGGCCGCGGGCATCGACGGTTTGTTGGGCGAATGCGGGGGTTGCTGCAGTTGTGCCACTTGCCACTGCATGATCGACGAATCTCAATTGGGTTGGCTGACCGCGCCCGACAGCAGCGAGTCGCAAATGCTCGACTTTGTGGCCACCGAGCGGCTGGCGGG
>RFNL01000107.1 GCA_009927195.1 Betaproteobacteria bacterium
AGCCGGGCTGGTGGGGTAAATGCCCACGGTGACCATGCCCACCATGCCGCAGCCCAGTTGGGTGTAGACCCATTCGCACCGGTTCTCGCTGATGATGGCAATGCGCGACTGCGGAGGCAAACCCAAGGCCATCAGCCCCAAACCAAACTCACGCGCATGTCGTTCGTATTCAGCCCAGGTGATGGGGCCCCAAATACCAAAATCTTTTTGGCGCAAAGCCACATCGTTGGGGCGTTGCTGCGCCCAATGCTGTAATTTTTGCGGCAGTGTCAGGTGGGTGAAATCGCTCATGACAACCACCGCTTGCGCCGCTTGTAGTGTTTGACGTCGCGAAAACTGGCCAGCTCTGACGCCCCTTCCGAATACCCCAGGTAAAACCGCTGCACATCGGCATCGTTGCGCAATCGCTCCACCGGGCCACTGACCACGACTTTTCCGTTTTCCATGATGTAGGCCTGGCTGCAAATGCCAAAAGCGGCAAATGCGTTTTGCTCCACCAACAGCATGGCCACACCCTGCTCGCGGTTGATGCGGGCAATGATGGCAAAAATCTCCTCCACCACCTTGGGTGCCAGCCCGAGCGACGGTTCATCCAGCAAAATCAAACTGGGCTGCCCCACCAAAGCGCGGGAGATGGCCAACATTTGCTGCTCACCCCCGGACAAATACCCGGCGCGTTGTTGACGCCTTTCGGCCAAACGCGGGAAGTACTCAAACAGTCGATCAAAGTCGGGCTTGGCCGCCCCCACCCGGCCTTTGAGGGCCAAGGTGGCAGCGATCAAGTTTTCTTCCACCGTGAGGTCTTCAAACACATGACGCCCTTCGCGCACATGGGCAATGCCGCTGCGCGCAATCAGGTGGGGGGCCATTCCATTCAAAGCGGTTTTGGCCGCCCAAATTTCGCCACTGCGCACCTCGCCCTTTTCCAAGGGAAGCAAACCCGACACCGCTTTGAGCGTGGTGGTTTTGCCAGCCCCATTGGAGCCCAGCAGGGCCACCATGGCACCTGTGGGCACATGCAAAGACAAGCCGCGCAACACCTGGATGGTGTGGTGGTAAACCACCTCGATGTTCTCGATGCGCAGTGCCGCGTCAACGACCTCTTCAGCCATGGTCATCAAGCGGTTTTGATCCACCCACTGGCGGGCTCAAACAGCTTGGCATTGGCGTCAAAACGGTAAATGCGCCCGGTGGCAATTTGGTGCCCTTTGAGGTTGACCGGCAAGCCGCTGATGCCGCCCGAATCCCAATCGGTCATGGTTTGCAGCGCGGCCTTCATGTTGGGGCCGGTGAGGGGCTTGTTGGCCTTGAGCACCCGCTCCATCACCTCAGCAAAGATGCTGCCCACCAACCAGCCATGGGTGTAGAAGGTGCTCACATATTTGATATCTGGTCGGCGCTTTTGGGCAAATTGGTTCATGGTCACCATGGCGGGTGCGTCTTTGGTGTCGTGGCTGTAGCGGTATGGCATCACCCCATCCAGCCGTCCCCCACAGGGCCCATGGCTTCGGCAGTGGATTTGTCCATGCTCCAAATGGTTCCCATGAACTGCGTGCCGGTCATGCCGGCCTCGCGCATTTGGCGGATGAACTCGGGAATGGGAGCCAACACATAACCGTGAAAGATCACATAGTCGGGACGGGCGCGGCGCAGCTTGGCCACTTCGGCCGAGACGTCCACACTGCCGGG
>RFNL01000239.1 GCA_009927195.1 Betaproteobacteria bacterium
CCGTCCATGACGATGCGCCCCGACTCCATGATGTAGCCATAGTCGGCGTACTTCAAAGCCATGTTGGTGTTTTGCTCGGCCAACAAAAAGGTGACCTTTTTCTTTCTCGTTGAGGTCTTTGACGATATTGAACACCTCTTCCACGATTTGTGGGGCCAGCCCCATAGAGGGTTCATCGAGCAAAACCATGTTGGGATTGGTCATCAAGGCGCGCCCAATGGCACACATTTGTTGTTCACCCCCCGAGGTATAGGCCGCTTGCGATGAGCGCCGGGTTTTCAGGCGTGGAAAGTAGCTGTAGACCTTTTCCAAATTGGCGTCGATTTCGCCTTTGTCGGTGCGGGTGTAGCTGCCGGTCATGAGGTTTTCTTCAATCGTCAGGTGGGCAAAGCAATGCCGCCCCTCCATCACCTGCACCACGCCGCGGCGCACCAAATCGGCAGGCGAGAGGTTTTCGATGCGCTCACCACGCAGTTCGATGCTGCCCTTGGTCACCTCGCCGCGCTCACCGCGCAACAAATTGGACACAGCCCGCAAGGTGGTGGTTTTGCCAGCGCCATTGCCGCCCAAGATGGCAACGATCTGGCCATTGGGCACCTGCAAAGAAACGCCTTTCAAAACCAAGATGACGTGGTTGTAAATGACCTCGATGCCATTGACGTTGAGAACGATGCTGTTGGGTTCCATGTCTTGCCTTGTTCAACCAATCGCCAAACTTGCACCGCAAGCCTGGCGATTGGGGGCTTTCCCAAGCCCCCAGGACTGATCAGGACTGGCAGTCTTGACCAGTGCGGCGGGTCCACTTCTTCTCGGCCGCGTACTTGTCAGCGGCGGCCTTGACCATGGGCTTGATGATGGCATCGTCTTGCTGCATCCAGTCGGAGGTGAAGTTCCACTTTTTGCCGTCCCACTGGTGCATGCGGGCCCAGGAAGCGCCTTGGTGGTCAGAACAAGAGGTGGAGATGGGTCGCATCACCCCTTTAAAGCCCAAAGCGTCGAGCTTGGCCTGGGACAGGTTGAGGTTTTCAAAGCCCCAACGCGCTTGCTCGGGCGAAACCCATTTGCCCTTGCCATAACGCTCTTGGGCAGCGCGCACCCCTTCCACCGCCAACATGGCAGCGACCAGGCCACGCATGTAAGCACCTCGCCGACCTCGGCCTTGGGGCCAGTGCCTTGCCCATTGTCGTGCACCTTGGCCAACACCTCTTTGACCACCGCTGCGTTGGGCTCAGCACCGTGTTGCAAGGCCAAGGCGTTGTAGCCCTTGGCGCCTTCGCCCACATCTTTTACATCGGGCTCGGCACCAGCCCACCAAACGCCATAAATCTTGTCACGAGGGAAACCGGTGGCCACGGCCTCTTTGAGGGCGGTGGAATTCATCACACCCCAGCCCCAGTTGAGCACGTAGTCGGGGCGGTTTTGGCGGATTTGCAGCCAGGTGGCTTTTTGCTCCACACCAGGGTGGGCCACGGGCAACAAGGTCAACACAAAACCATGCATGGCGGCGCGCTCTTGCAACAAGGGGATGGGCTCTTTGCCAAATGGGCTGTCGTGATAGATCAAGGTGATTTTTTTGCCCTTGAGCTTGTCAAATCCACCCTCTTTGGCCGCCAAGTGCTGGATCAAAACATCGGCCGCCCCCCAATAGGTGCCGGTGAGCGGGAAGTTCCACTTGAAAACTTGGCCATCGGCAGACTCGCTGCGGCCATAGCCAGCGGTGATCAGGGGGATCTTGTCGCCAGGGGCTTTTTCAGTCAGCGCAAACGTGATGCCGGTGGACAAGGGCTGGAACACCGTGCCGCCGCCGTTTTTGCCCTTCAAGCGCTCGTAGCACTCGACGCCACGGTCGGTGGCATATCCGGTTTCGCACTCTTCGAACGAAACCTTCACACCATTGATGCCGCCTCGGGCATTGACCAGTTTGAGGTAGTCCACATAGCCATTGGCAAATGGCACGCCGTTGGGCGCATAGGCACCGGTGCGATACACCAACACCGGAAAGAACTGCTCTTTGGATTGGGCCGCAACAGGTGTGGCCAGGCTGGCGGCCGCAGCAGCCATGGCCATGCCAGCCGCCAGGGTGAAGTTACGCAATTTCATGCTCATCAATGTCTCCTTTTGAAAATAAACGACAGGGGAAAAAACTCAATGGGGAAAGGGCCAGACCCGCAGTTTTTGCTTGCCCAGACTCCACAACCGCGCCAAGCCATGCGGCTCAACGATCAAAAACCAAACAATCAAAGCGCCAAACACCATGTACTCGGCGTGCGAGATGAAGGCGGTTGACACTTCAAAGCCCAACAAACTGCCCAACAAGGGTATGGTTTGATTGAGAAAAATCGGCAGCACCACGATGAAGGCCGCGCCGAAAAAACTGCCCATGATGGAGCCCAGGCCACCAATGATGACCATGAACAGCAGGGAGAACGAGCGGTTGACCGAAAAGGCGGCAGGCTCCCAGGCGCCCAAATGGACAAAGCCCCACAGCGCACCAGCCACGCCCACAATGAACGAACTCACCGCAAACGCGCTGAGCTTGGCATACATGGGGCGGATGCCAATCACGGCAGCGGCCACGTCCATGTCACGGATGGCCATCCACTCGCGGCCGATCGCGCCACGCACCAGGTTTTTCGCCAACAGGCCAAACACCACCAAAACACTCAAGCAAAAAATGTACTTTTGCACCGGCGTTCGATGGGTTGGCCAAACACCTGCAGGTTGGACACCGACACCGAGCCCGACGAGGTGTTGTTGGTGAACCATTTGATGCGCAAAAACGCCCAGTCGCAAAAAAACTGTGCCGCCAAGGTGGCCACCGCCAAATACAAACCTTTGACGCGCAAACTGGGTATGCCAAAAAAGATGCCCACCAAGGTGGCAAAAAAACCACCTGACAACAGCGCCAGCAACAGGGGCATATCGTCGATGCGCACGAAGGTGTTGTAAGCCGCAAACGCACCCACCGCCATGAAGCCCCCCGAACCCAGCGAAATTTGTCCGCAATAACCGACCAAGATGTTCACGCCCAAGGCGGCCAACGACAAAATCAGGAAAGGAATCAAAATGGCGCGGTACAGGTATTCGTCCACCAACAAGGGCACACCCACAAAGGCAAACAACACCAAGGCCAGGACGGCCCAACGGTCCTGGGCGATCGGAAAGATTTGTTGATCAGCCCGGTAACTGGTTTTGAATTGACCGTTTTCTCTATAGAACACTGCGCGTCCTTGAATGTCTGATTGGTTGGGTAACTAGGGGGGTGGCAGGGATGATCAAACGCGGTCGATGATCTTCTCTCCAAACAATCCTTGGGGCCGGTATAACAACACCACCAGGGCCAACACATAGGCAAACCAGATTTCAATGCCACCCCCCACATAGGGACCCAAAAACACCTCGGAGAGTTTCTCTCCCACACCGATGATCAGGCCGCCCAAAATCGCGCCGGGCACCGAGGTCAGGCCGCCCAAAATCACCACGGGCAATGCCCGCAAGGCCACCTCCGAGAGCGAAAACTGCACACCCAACTTGCTGCCCCAAATCATGCCGGCGACCAAGGCCACCACACCGGCCACGCACCAGACAATCACCCAAATGCGGTTGAGGGCTATGCCAATCGACTGCGCCGCTTGGTGATCATCGGCCACTGCCCGCAAGGCGCGTCCGGTAGCGGTTTTTTGAAAAAACAAGGTCAGCAAGGCCACCAAAGTGGCAGAAATGGCCGCGGCGTACAGGTCTTCTTGGCTGACCAAGAGGCCGCCTTCAAACACCGCATCAAACAGCATCAAAGGCTCTTTGGGCATGCCAATATCGATCTTGTAAATGTCCGAGCCAAAAACGGTTTGCCCCAAGCCGTCCAGAAAGTAGGTGATGCCCAAGGTGGCCATCAACAAGGTGGCCCCTTCTTGGTTGACCAGGTGGCGCAGCACCAGGTATTCAACCAACCAGGCCACGGTGAACATGACCGCACCGGCCAAGACAAAAGCCAGCAGATTGGCCAAAAACAGGTTGTCCAGGCCGGTCCACAAAGGAATCCATTCGGCAAAACGGGCCATGGCCAGCGCGGCAAACAACACCATGGCGCCTTGGGCAAAGTTAAACACCCCAGAGGCTTTGAAGATGAGCACAAAGCCCAGCGCCACCAAAGAGTACAGCATCCCGGCCATCAAGCCGCCGATCAAGGTTTCCAGAAAAAAGCCCATGTTTGATCCTGTCAGTTGGCGCAGTTATTTGCTCAGTGTGAGGTGCCGAGGTAGGCGCTGATCACCTCCTCGTTGTTGCGCACGTCGTCGGGTGTGCCGTCGCCAATTTTCTGGCCGTAATCGAGCACCACCACACGGTCAGAGATG
>RFNL01000071.1 GCA_009927195.1 Betaproteobacteria bacterium
GCCCGCCATGGGTTCGTCCAGCAACAACACCTGGGGCTCAAGCGCAAGGGCGCGCCCGAGGTCGACCCGCTTTTGCAAACCATAGGGCAACTGGCCCACGGGGGTTTTGCGGTGCGCTTGGATTTCCAAGAAATCGATGATGCGTTCGACATGGGCACGGTGCTGCATTTCTTCACGCTCGGCCGGACCGATGCGCAAGGCCTGCAAAAACAAATTGCTTTTGATACGCAGGTTGCGTCCAGTCATGATGTTGTCGAGCACGCTCATGCCCTTGAACAAGGCCAGGTTTTGGAAGGTGCGGGCGATGCCCATCTCAGCCACTTGCCGGCTGTCCATGTGGTCAAAGGTTTGGCCGCGAAAGGAGATGGTGCCCATTTGCGGCGTGTACACGCCGTTGATGCAATTGAGCATGGAGCTTTTGCCTGCGCCATTGGGGCCGATGATGGCGCGGATCTCATGCTCGCGCACATTGAAAGAAATATCGGTCAAGGCCTTGACGCCACCAAACGCCAAGCTGATGTTTTTCACGTCCAAGATGACGTCGCCAATGCGTTTATCGCTCATGCGGCTCTCCCCACAGGGGCAAACAGCTTGGCGTCGCTCAAGCGCAAGGTGGCGCTGACGCTGCCGCTGCGCCCGTCTTCAAACTTGACGGCGGTTTCAATGAATTGCGATGTCAAGCCACCGTACAAGGCGTCCACCAGCACTTGGTATTTTTCGGCGATGTAACCGCGCCGAACCTTGTTGGTGCGGGTGAGCTCACCATCATCGGCATCCAACTCTTTGTGCAGCACCAAAAAGCGACTGATCTGGCTGCCCGCAAGCAAATCGTCCGCGCTCAGGTCGGCATTGACCTTTTCCACGCAGTCTTGAATCAGCTCGTAAACCTCAGGCTTTTGCGCCAAATCGGTATAGCCCGCATAAGGCAGGTTGCGCCGCTCGGCCCAGTTGCCTACCGCATCAAAGTCAATGTTGATCATGACGCAGACTTTCTCGCGCTGATCGCCGTAGGCCACCGCCTCTTTGATGAAGGGGAAGAACTTGAGCTTGTTCTCCACATATTTGGGTGCAAACATGGCCCCGTCGTTGGTGCCGCCTTTGATGCGGCCCACATCTTTCACGCGGTCGATGATCTTCAAGTGGCCGCTGGCATCCAAAAACCCGGCATCGCTGGTGTGGTACCAGCCGTCGGCCGTGAGCACCTCGGCGGTGGCCTCGGGGTTTTTGTAATAGCCCTTGAGCAAACCCGGCGACTTGACCAAGATTTCGCCGTTCTCGGCCACCTTGATCTCAACCCCCGCACAAGGCACGCCCACGGTGTCAGCGCGCGCCTCGTGGTCGGGTTGCAAACACACAAACACAGCGGTCTCGGTGGAGCCATACAACTGTTTCAGGTTGACCCCGATCGAGCGGTAAAAGGTGAACAGGTCTGGCCCTATCGCCTCGCCCGCGGTATAGGCCACACGCACCCGCGACATGCCCAGGTTGTTGCGCAGCGGCCCATACACCAACCAGTCGCCCAAGGCATATTTCAAACTGGCCATCAGGCCAATGGACTTGCCGTCCATGCGGGCAGGGCCATGTTGGCGCGCCACACCCATGAAATAAGAGAACATTTTGCGCTTGATGGCGCCCGCGTCTTCCATGCGGATCATCACGCTGGTGAGCAAGCCCTCAAACACCCGCGGCGGTGCAAAGTAATAAGTGGGGCCGACTTCTTTCAGGTCGATGGCCATGGTCGCCGACGATTCTGGGCAATTGACCACATAACCACAGCACAGCCACTGGGCGTAGCTGAAGATGTTTTGGCCAATCCAAGCCGGGGGCAAATAGGCCAGCACCTCTTCGTTGTGGCCGAGGCGGTCAAAGTCTGCACCGGCCTGGGCGCGGTCGATCAGGCTGTGGTGGGTGTGCACCACGCCCTTGGGGTTGCCGGTGGTGCCCGAGGTGAAAAACATGGCGGCCACATCATCGGGTCGGCCTGCGTCGATTTCTTGTTGCGCCCAAGCCGGGTGCGCGGCCACATGGGCAGCCCCCGCGCTCAGGCAGGCGTCCAGCGACGACAAGCCGCTCTCTTGGTAATTGCGCAAACCACGCGGGTCGTCGTAAATGATGTGCGAAATGCCCGGGCACTGACCACGGATTTCGATCATCTTGTCGACTTGCTCTTGGTTTTCCACCACCGCAAACCGCACCTCGGCGTTGTTGATGGGAAACACATATTCGGAGGCCACCGCATCTTGGTACAGCGGCACGGGGATGGCACCCAGGGTTTGGGCCGCCAACATGGCGGCGGTCAGGCGCGGGCGGTTGGCACCCACCACCACGATGTGCTCGCCCCGGCGCAAGCCAGCCAAATGCAAACCGGCGGCCATGTGCGAGGCGATTTGCGCCATATCGGCCCAACTGTGGGTTTGCCAAATGCCATATTCTTTTTCGCGCATGGCCGGGGCCTGCGGTCGCTGCTGGGCATGGCCCATCAA
>RFNL01000336.1 GCA_009927195.1 Betaproteobacteria bacterium
GTCTTGCTGGCCGCGCGCGAGGGGTCGACTTCGATGCGGTCCAAGGGGCTGACCGGTTTGCCCAATACCGCGGTTACGCCGTTCACCTTGACCCAGCCTTTGGCGATCCAGTCGTCGGCTTCGCGGCGCGAGCACAGGCCGAGTTCGGCCATGCGTTTGTTCAGACGGGCCAAGTTGTCGCTCATGGGGTGTCGAGTGTATGACCGCGCAGAGCGGCGAGGTTGAGCACCCGCACACCGCCGTACTCCAGCCGTATCCATTGCGCTTGTTGCAAGGCGTTCAAGGCCACATTGACCCGCTGGCGTGATAAACCCACCAGGTAAGCCAGCTCTTGCTGGGTGATGCGCAGCACCTCACCCACCCCTGGAAACAACACCGGGTTGAACAGCGCGGCCAGGCTGCGGGCCACGCGCACATCGGGGTTGGCCAGGCGATCGATTTCGCGCGCGGCAATGAACTGGCCAAGCCGCTCATTGAGTTGGTTCATCACAAAGCGGTTGAAGCCAATCGATTGGTCAAGCAGCTGGTGAAAGGTGTCCAGCGGCAAGCCCGCCACGGTGGTTTTGCGCAGGGCTTGCACGTTGTAGCGGTAAGCCTCGCGCTTGAGCGCAGTGCCCTCGCCAAACCACCCGCCCGAGGGCAGGCCGGTGAAGGTGACGCTGAAACCCAGCGCATTGTCGGTGCTCATTTTGAGCAAGCCCTCGACCACGCCAAACCAATAGGTGGGGGCTTTGCCAAAGCGGCACACCAGGTCGCCGGGCTGGGCATCCCCCACCACAATGCGCGGCACGGCCAGGGCTTGTTCGGACTCGGTCATGGCGACCAACCAGGGGATTTCCGCCAGCTCTGCCGATGTGGGCGGGCGGCGGCGCTGGTGCAAAGGGGTGTCGGCATTCATGTCAGCAGGGGGTCAGCAGTGATCAGGGCTTTCCCTGGATTGTCGTTGTAATGACAAAATAATGTCAAAGTCCCTTATACAGTCACGCAAGAGACAAAGTCCGTGCGCTGGCCATGCAGCCTAGCGGGCACGGGGACAGCCCTCACGCATACTGGGCAAGACAGAATGGGGACAAGATGGAGCGCACGTTTTCGCAACTA
>RFNL01000253.1 GCA_009927195.1 Betaproteobacteria bacterium
AAAGGCCACAAATGGAAGAAGCGGCGCGCTCGCCGCCACATTTCGACCAGGCCGTGCGGTTCGAAAATCAAAAAAGCAATGATCAATGCGCCAAACACCATCTCGCGCATGGGTGAGAGCAATTCCATGGCGTTGGGCGCCCAAAGGGTCAACAAGGTGACGACGCTGCGCAGCACTTCCGGCACCAAGGTCATGAAAGCGGCACCCAAAATGGTGCCCAACACGGTGCCCAAGCCGCCCACAATGATGGCGGCCAAATAAAAGATGGACAAGGTGAATGTGAAATGTTCTGGCGTGATGGCACGGTAAAAATAACCCATCAAGCCACCAGCCACACCCGCATAAAAAGACCCCAGGGCAAAGGCCATGAGTTTGCCGCGGAACAAATCAATGCCCAACACCTCGGCCGAAATGTCTTTGTCACGGATGGCGATGAAGGAGCGACCCACATGCGTTCTTAAAAGGTTGCGCGCGCCCAGCAACAGCATGCCGGCACAGAGCATGATGAGGTAATAAATGTCTTTGTCGGTGTTGATCACCCAACCCCACAACTGAGCGGGTGCGATGTTGACGCCCCGCACCCCACCGGTCACCGAATCCCACTCGCGAAACACAAACATCAAAATGAACTGTGCGGCCAAGGTGGCCACGGCCAAATACAAGCCCTTGATGCGCAACGAAGGGATGCCTACCAACATGCCGATCAGCGCGCTGACCACACCGCCCAGCGGTATGGTGATGTAGAAGGGCACACCCCATTTGTCGAGCCATGCGACGGTGTAACAACCCACCCCCATGAAGGCGGCATGGCCCAAGGAAATTTGACCGGCAAAGCCCGTGACGATGTTGAGTCCCATAGCCGCAATCACATGGATGCCCGTCAGACAGGCCAAATAGGTGAAATAACTGCCCCCCACCCAAGGAAAGATCAGCAGCAAGCCCACAAAGCCGATCATCCAACTGCGCTGCACCCGGGTGATGAGCAATGACTCATCGTGGGCATAACTGGCTCTGAAATCACCGATGCGCATTGGGTTCAGAGCCTTTCAATGTCTCGGGTGCCCAGCAAACCATAGGGGCGAACCATCAAGATGGCCAAGACCACCACATAAGGCACCAAGTCACGCGCCTTGCCACCGAAATACCCCACGGCAATGCTCTCGAGCCAACCGACCAACAAGCCCGCGATGATGGCCCCGGCCACGCTGTCGAGCCCGCCCAAGATCACCACCGCCAACACACCCAAGGCCGTGCCACTCAAGGCAGGTGACAGGCTGCTGATGGACGCCACAATGGTGCCCGCCACGGCGCCCACACAGCCGGCAAACACCCAAGTGAGTTGCTGCGTGCGGCGCACATCAATGCCCAAGGCATAAGCGGTGATGGGGTCGCTGGCGGCTGCGCGCATGGCGATGCCGGTGCGCGAATAGCGGAAGTACAACGACAAGCCAGCAATCACCGCCAAGGCCACCCAAAAGCTCCAAAACACCGCCCCAGGCAGCATCACATCGCCCCAAATAAAAGGCTTGCGCGACAGCAATTGCGGCATCTCTAAGTTTTGCCCCCCCCAAATGGCATCAACCGTTCCGTGCAAAAAAGCGCCCAAACCAATGGTGACCATCAGCACGGACACCACCGGTTGCCCTGCCAAGGGACGCAACACAAAACGCTCCACCAAAACAGCCACACAAGAAATACCGGCCAGACCAAACACCATCGAAAGCCACAGGGGCATCTTCAACCAACTGTGGCCGGTGTAAACCAAATAAGCCCCCAGCATCATGAACTCGCCCATGGCAAAGTTGATCACACGTGTGCCTTTGTAGATGAGTACAAAGCCCAATGCCACCAAGGCCAACAAGCCCCCGGAGAACAAACCAATGAGCGAAAACTCTGCAAAGGTGATCCAGTCCATCACACCCCCTGCCCGGTTGCGAGTTGGGATTCGCGCACACCCAAGTAGGCTTCGATCACGTCGGGATGATTGCGCACATATTGGGGCGTT
>RFNL01000376.1 GCA_009927195.1 Betaproteobacteria bacterium
TTCTTCTTGCAAGTCCAAAATAAAACGCGCCATGTCTTCGGTTTCCTCGCGGTTCATGCCCGCCACAGGTTCGTCCAGCATCAATATCTTGGGCCGCATGGCCAAGGCACGGGCCAACTCGATCCGCTTTTGAAGGCCATACGACAAAGATGCCACGCTTTGATGTCGAACATGGTCAATTTCCAAAAAGTCAATCACATCGCGCTCGATTTCCTCGCGCAACGCCAACTCTTCGCGCTGGCTTTGGCCCCAATAAGCCATGGCTTGCAAGGTATTGGCCGCCATTCGGTTGTGACCACCGAGCTTTATGTTGTCCAGCACCGTCATGCCCCGAAACAAGGCCACGTTTTGAAAGGTGCGCGCCAAGCCCATGGCGGCGCGCACATTGGGTTTGGTGTGGGAAATGTCCTGCCCTTCCAACACCATGCGGCCTTGCTGGGGTTTGTAAAAGCCCGAAATGGTGTTGAATAAACTGGTTTTGCCAGCCCCATTGGGCCCGATCACGGCGGTGATCTCTCCCGCCTTGACCTGTAGCGACACCCCGCTCAAGGCATTGATCCCCCCAAAGCGCAGGTGCACGTCTTCAACTGACAACATGGGGGCGAGGTTCATGGGTTTATGCAAAGAAATTTGATTTCAATCATTGACCAAAACAGGTGCAGTGGTCACATCGGAAACCCCAAGAACAAGGCCCATTTTTATTGAACATAGGTTCATGTCCGCTTGACCCGAACCGTCAAACCATGCATGCCCCGAAACACCAAAGAATTGATCCAAGTTTGTTCGCCCACCGGTTCGATCTGCGAAAAGGTTTGCAGCACTTTGGGGAAAGCCACTTGACCTTCGGTGCGCGCCAGTGGGAAACCCAGGCAAATGTGCATGCCGTAGCCAAAGGTGAGGTGGGCCACGCCATCGCGCTCCAAGTCGAGTTGGTCAGCGTGTTCATAAACTCTGGGGTCGCGGTTGGCAGCGTTGAGCATGATGAACATGCGTTCACCGGGTTGCAATGTTTTGCCATGCAACTCATAGGGCTGGGCCACCAAGCGCACCTGAGCGCCCGATGGGCCGTCGTAGCGCAGCAACTCCTCGACCGCCGCCGCGTTCAAATCGGGCCGCTGACGCAACTTGTTCATTTGGTCGGGGAAGCGCATCAACGACAGCATGCCATTGGCAATGTGGTTGGTGGTGGTTTCATGGCCCGCAAACAACAGCAAGATGCAGGTGGCGACGAGTTCGTCTTCGCTCAAACGGTCGTCGCCATCGCGCAATTGCACCAATTCGGTGATCAAGTCCGCCTGGGGGTGGGCGCGACGCTGGGCAATCAAATCCCGAAAGAAAGCGGCCATCTCTTGGGTGGCTTGCTCAGCGGTGTCGTATTTTTCGCTGGAGGTGCGCGATGAGCCAATGAACAAGGCCATGTCGTCGGACAGGCGTTTGACTTTGGCCAAATCCTCGCGCGCCACACCGAGCAAGGCCATGATGACCAAGCAGGGCAAAGGGCCGGCAAACTCGGCAATGAAGTCAAACTCCTCTTTGTCACGAAACCGGTTGAGCAGCCAGTCGGCGATGTCTTCCACCTGGGGGCGCATGGCCTGCATGGATTTGGCATGGAACACTTTGCTGGTCAAGCGCCGCAGCCGGGTGTGCTCGGGGGGGTCTTTGAACACCATCCACAAGGACAAGTAGCGCATGATGCTGCCAATCCGCTCGGCCTCAGGCCCAGACAGGGTTTCGAAGAAGGGCCGCAAACGGTCAGACGACAAATGGTCTTTGTCCATGCACACCGCTTTGATGTCGTCGTAACGGGTCAGCACCCAACTGCGCAAACGCGGGCTCCAGTGGCAAGGGTCTTCATCGCGCATGCGTTGAAAAATCGGATAGGGGTTGGCCAGAACGGCGGGGTCTTCTGGGTGCCAATCGATCGCGGTGCTCATGCGTTTTTTTCCAAAATGGTGACAGCGCAGGCGGCTTCATCAAAGCCCATCACGCCGCCACCGTTTTCAATCAGCCCAATGGCCGCCCCCCCTACCTGACGCGGCCCAGCTTCGCCACGCAACTGCATACACACTTCATGCACCATGGACAAGCCGGTGGCTCCCACCGGATGGCCTTTGGAGACCAAGCCGCCTGACACGTTCACCGGCAAGCGCCCGCCCAAAGCGGTTTCGCCCGATTCCACCAATCGCCCGCCCTGTCCGTCTGGGCATTGCCGCAACATTTCCAGTTGGTATATTTCACAAAACGATGTGGCATCGTGCAATTCGATCAGGTCGATGTCTTGCGGCTGCAAGCCGGTGCGGGCATAGGCTTTGTCAGCGGCGATGCGCGACAAACCCGGCTCATCCAGCGAGCGGTATTTGCCACCCGACAACTCGCTGGTGCGCACCTTCACGGCCCGCGCACGGGCGGCGGGCGAGAAATGGACCAAAGCGGCCTCGGAGCACAAAATGGCTGCGGCCGCACCATCGCCCAAGGGTGAGCACATGGCGCGGGTCAAGGGCCAACTGATCTCGCGATCGGCCAGCACCTCGTCCACCGTCAATTCGAAACGGTACTGGGCTTTGGGGTTGAGGCTGCCGTGGTGGTGATTTTTGGCCGCACCCGCGGCGATTTGCCGCTGGGTGGTGCCATGGGTCTTCATGTGCCATGCCGCTTGCATGGCATAGGTGTCCATGAAAATGGTGCGACCAGGTGCGATTTCAAAAGGCTTGCCCGCAGCTTCACCGGCAAGCCGGTAATAGTCTTGCCAGCGCTGGGGTTCGAGTTGATCAACCGCCGTGCCAAAAATTTCGGGGATGCGCTCAGGCCGATCGGGGCTGATGAGTTTTTCCACCCCCAACGCCAAGCTGACCTGGCATTGTCCCGACAAGATGTCTTTCCACGCCCCATGAAATGCCAGCGATGCCGTGGCGCAGCCACCCTCGACATTGACCATGGGCACGCGCTCTGGAAACAAGCCCGCTTGTACCATCGGGGTGAAGCACACCTGACCCCGAATCCCACCTTGTCCCCACTGTCCCATGCCACAGTTGCCAAACCAAGCTTGTTCGATCAAGCGGGCATCGCTCAACGCCAAACCGGCATCTTGCATCGCCTCGGTGTAAGCCCATTGGGCCAAGTCGGCAAAAGAACGATCGGCGTGTTTGCCAAAGGGTGTACAACTTGTGCCGATGACGTAGACGTCGATCATGGATGATTCACCCAGGACACCGACTCAATCAGGGGATGAAATTTTTGCTGCATAGTGAATAAAGTCTCATTGATATGCTTAGAATGCCAAACGATTGTTTTTCTAAAATTCAGGTTTGACCATTCAGGAAAACCCGATAACCCCTCAAGGAGGCTGCAATTGACTGGATTTCAAGACATCATTTTGAGCGCAGGTGCGCGAACTCCGCTGGGTGACTTTGGAAAATCCTTGCGCGATACACCCCTGAGCACCTTAGCCGTGCATGCGGTGAAGGAGAGTTTGCGCCGGGCCAACCTATTGGCGAAAGATGTGGATCACCTGGTGTTTGGCAACACCGCGCCCGTCGATCACGATGGTTTGTTTGCCAGCCGGAAAATTGCCATTGATGCGGGCATGCCCATAGAAAGCGCTGCCATGGGCGTGTCACGTGCCTGTGGCACTGGCTCGCAGGCAATCGTCACGGCTGCCCAGCAAATCGCTTCAGGACACAGCCATGTGGCCATTGCCGCCGGCGGCGAAAACTATTCCCGAGTCCCCTACTTGGCGCATCAGGTGCGGTGGGGCGCGCAGCGTGGACCGTTTGAGTTTGTCGATGGCCTGGACTACATCTATCGGTGTCCTTTCACCCGTGAGTTGATGGGTGACACGGCAGAAAACATGGTGGCCCGATTTGGTTACTCCCGCCAAGCCATGGACGAATGGGGCTATATGAGCCAACAACGTGCTGGCGCTGCCATGAAAAGCGGTTTTTTGGCGCGCCAAATCGCGCCGATTGAACTCACTGGCCCAAAAGGCAGCAAGCACTTGTTCGCCCAAGATGAGTTCCCCCGCCCAGAGGTAACGTTGGAGAAGTTGGCCTCCCTCAAACCTGCTTTTCGCAAAGATGGAAAAGGCAGTGTCACAGCAGGCAACTCCAGTGGCGTGACCGATGGTGCTGCGGCCTTGGTGGTGGCAAGCCTGTCAGCGGCACAGCGCCTGGGCATTCCGGTTCAGGCGCGCTTGCTCGATTGGGCCGTGGTGGGTGTTCCAGCAGAAATCATGGGTTCTGGCCCAGTGCCCGCAATCCAACGCTTGCTGGCGCAACGCCAACTCAAAGTGGCGGACATCGACTATTTCGAAATCAATGAGGCTTTTGCAGTGGTCAACCTGCATGCTGAACGTGAATTGGGTGTTCCGCGCGAGCGCACCAATTTATATGGCGGTGGCATCAGTTTGGGACACCCGCCTGGTGCCACGGGCTTGCGCATGACCTTGACCGCCATGCACCACCTGGCGGACACAGGAGGGCGTTACGCCATTATCAGCATGTGTTTGGGGTCCGGCATGGGTATGGCCACCCTGATTGAGAATGTCCAAGTCTGATTGATTGACAAACTACAGCACATCAAGGCAAGGCATCAAGCGCGGCCATGTAGTTGGGATCGGTCATCAATTCAGTCCAATCCATGGCCGGCACGCTGGGCAGCAAACGCCGTCTGCGCCACTCGCTGATGTCACTGCCTTGCCAGCGTTGCTGCTGCTGGGCCTGCCACAGGCCATCGAGCAAATCATCGACCGCTTGTCCGCCGCCTTCGCTCTCAGCGGTGCTTTGGTTGCACAACAGCACCATGTCGCAACCGGCTTGCAAGGCGACCAAAGCGGCATCGGTGTAAGACACCGTTTTGCCACCAATGTGACGCGCACCTTCCATGGACAAATCGTCGCTGAAGATTGCGCCTTGAAAGCCCAGTTGACGACGCAAGATGTCTTGCAACCAGCGGGCAGAAAAACCAGCGGGCAACATATCCACATCGGGGTAGATGACATGGGCCGGCATGATGCTGGTCAAACTCAGGGTCAACCATTCATAGGGCTTGGCATCATCGCCCATGATGGTTTGCAGGCTACGTTTATCGACAGGCACTTCAGTGTGTGAGTCTGCCCGCACAAATCCGTGACCGGGAAAATGTTTACCGCAATTGGACATACCTGATTGCAGCAAACCGTGCATGAGGTGTTGCGCCAATACCGTGACGATTTGCGGATCGCGGTGAAAAGCCCGGTCGCCAATCACGCCACTCTCACCATGGTCCAATCGAGCACGGGCGTGAAGCTCAGGTCCACCCCACAGGCGCGCAACTCGGCGCCCAACACATGGCCGCAAGCGGTGGCGGCTTTGCACGCCTGCAAGGCCGCGCTGCCCGCTGGTGCGCCAGGGGGCACGTCTTGCATCCACAGCGCGCCCAGTTGGCGCATGGGTGGCAAATGGGTGAATCCACCAGTGCGAAACCGCTGCACGCGCCCGCCCTCGTGGTCGACACAAATCAAGGCATCGGGCCGCACGGCTTTGATGTCTTCGCACAGTGCGGTCAACTGCGCACGGTTGACCCAATTGCGGCCAAACAAAATCAACCCACCGGTGAGCGGATGGGCCAAGCGGCGCTTGTCCGTGGCTCAGTTGGGTGCCAGCAATGTCCAAAATCAGCGGGGCATGGGAGGTATTCAAGGCTCAGGCTTCCATTTGTTCGACAACCACAAAACTGACCGCGTAATCGGTCTCGTCACTGACGCTCACGCGGGCCACCAGTCGGCGTGCATTGCACCAGTCTTTCAACGCACCGTGCAGCACCACCTGGGGCTCGCCGCTGGGTAGTTTGGCAATTTCACACAAGCGCCAGGTCATGGGCATGCGCATGCCCAAACCGATGGCTTTGCTGAATGCCTCTTTGGCCGAAAAACGGGTGGCCAGGTAACGCACGCCGCGCTCTGGCCAGCGGGCACTGCGGTTGCGCCAGGTTTGCATCTCCGCATCGGCCAAAATTTTGGCGGCAAAACGCTCGCCATGTTTGTCCAATGATTGGCGAATGCGACGCACATCGCAAATATCGGTGCCAATGCCGTAAACCATGCGGTTGCTGTCAGCGCAAACAGGCCAAATAAGCTTCGATGGTGGCCCTATAACCCAGCTCCAAGGCGTCAGCGATCAGGGCATGGCCAATCGATACCTCTTGCACGCCCTGCACCGTTTGGACAAAGTCGCGCAAGTTGTACCGGTTCAAATCGTGTCCGGCATTGATACCCAAACCCAGGGTTTGGGCCGAGGCCGCCGCTTGGTCAAATTGCGCCAGCACCGCTGCCACTGATGGGCTGCCATGCGCTTGGGCATAGGGCTCGGTGTACAACTCCACCCGGTCAGCCCCTACCGCTTTTGCACCAGACATGGCAGCGGGATCGGCATCCATGAACAAACTCACCCGCGCGCCCGCGTCTTGCGCTGCGCGCACCAAGGGACGCAATCTATCGGCATCGGCGGGAAAGGACCAGCCATGGTCACTGGTGAACTGCCCCTCGCTGTCGGGCACAAAGGTGACTTGGTGCGGTCGCGCCTTGGGCAAAAAACCCATCAGGTTGTGAACAGGGTTGCCCTCGATGTTGAACTCTCGATCGGGCCAGTCGCGCATCAAATCGGCCAAGTCAGCCACATCGGCTGCACGGATGTGTCGTTCATCGGGTCGGGGATGAACGGTGATGCCATGGGCACCGGCTTGTAAACACAACTCAGCTGCGCGCACCACACTGGGAATGCCCAAATGCCGGCTGTTGCGCAACAAGGCAACTTTGTTGAGGTTGACGGACAGCGCGGTGTTCATGCTTGACAGGCTTCAATAGGCTTGCACATCGCGCATGACTTGGCGCGTGCGCAGGGTCTGGACACCGCAATGGTAGTGCAGCAGGTGACGCAGCTGGGTTTGCAGCGATTGCCGCTGGTGCGCAGGCCATTGTGAACATTCCCGCAACAAGGCAGGCAAGGGCCATTCGCTTGCCAAACTCTCGCTCAATGTCAACCACAAACCACCAGGCAATGCGCTGACCTCTTGGGGGCCTGCACTGCGCAAACCGCCTTCGGCCACCAAGCTGTAACAGGCCTCGGCACGAATCGGCGTCATCGTGAAGGTTTGCAGCCGCAAATCTGGCAACAAGCCCACATCGCGCAACAACAACAACTCAAAGGCGCGCAATGCCGCCGCCGTGGTGCTGGCTGGTGCCGTGGCCAGTATTTGCACCAACTGGGCATACAGGTCAAACAAACGCGGGTGTGCGTCGTCACGGGCGAGCAAACGCATGAGCAATTCATTGAGGTAAAAGCCCGAGAGCAAGGCATCGCCACTGGGCATGGGGTGGCCGCCCACCCATTCGGCCGACTTGAGGGTGCGCACCTCACCCGAACCGCCGAAGGCTATGGCCAAGCGCTGCAAGGGCAGCAATACCGGGCGAAAACCTGAGCTGGGTCGCTTCGCCCCTTTGGCGACCAAAGCCACCCGACCGTGGTTTCGGGTGAAAGTCTCCAAGATGAGACTGGTCTCGCTCCAGTCATAGCGGTGCAGCACAAAAGCGGGTTCATCGCTGGTGCGCGTTGCGCTGACCCTATTCGTAGCCAAAGCTGCGCACCCGCGCCTCGTCATCGGCCCATCCAGAGCGCACCTTGACCCACAACTCG
>RFNL01000350.1 GCA_009927195.1 Betaproteobacteria bacterium
CACCGTTGAATTGGTGATGGCCTTGGAAGACGAATTTGGCATCGAGATCCCTGATGAGGACGCTGAGAAGATCACCACCGTTCAAAACGCTATTGATTACGCGTTGACCCACAAAAAAGCCTGACCCATCGGAGCGCATGGCATGAGCCGACGTCGCGTGGTTGTCACTGGCCTGGGTTGTGTGTCCCCAGTGGGCAATACGCCTGCGCAGGCCTGGGACCACTTATTGGCCGGTCGCTCGGGAATTGGCTCGATTGGCAAATTCAATACCGAAACCTTTGCTTGCAAGATCGCCGGTGAAGTTCGCGACCTGGACCTGTCCCAATACATCAGCCCCAAAGAAGCGCGTGGAATGGACAGCTTCATCCACTTTGGCATCGTTGCGGCATTGCAAGCGGTGGCCGATGCGGGGCTGCCCATTGGAGAGGCTTTGGGTGAAGAAGAGGCCACCCGCATCGGTTGTTTGATTGGTTCGGGCATTGGTGGTTTGCCATTGATCGAAGATACCCATGTCGAATTGGTGGCCCGCGGTGCCCGGCGCATTTCCCCGTTTTTTGTGCCTGCATCCATCATCAACATGATCTCTGGTCATGTGTCCATTCGCTGTGGCTTCAAGGGCCCCAATTTGGCTGTGGTCACGGCTTGCACCACTGGCTTGCACAGCATAGGCCAAGCCGGCCGACTGATCGAATACGGTGATGCCGATGTCATGATCGCGGGTGGCTCAGAGGCCACCATCTCCCCACTGGGTGTGGGCGGTTTTGCCGCCATGCGTGCTTTGTCCACCCGCAACGACGACCCCCAAACCGCTTCCAGGCCCTGGGACCGGGATCGTGATGGTTTTGTGCTGGGCGAGGGCGCCGGGGTGTTGGTGCTCGAGTCTTACGAGCATGCTCAAGCCGGGGTGCCCGCATTTATGCCGAACTCGCTGGCTTTGGCATGAGCGCAGACGCGGGCCACATGACCGCACCCAATATGGATGGACCTCGCCGAGCCATGCTCAACGCCATGCGCAATGCCGGGGTTTCTCCCGATCAAATTCAATACCTCAATGCCCACGGAACCTCCACACCCTTGGGCGACATCAACGAAACCCAGGCGGTGAAGGCGGCTTTGGGCGATCATGCGCGCAAAGTGGTCATCAGTTCCACCAAGTCAATGACCGGTCACTTGCTCGGCGGCGCGGGGGGGATTGAAAGTGTGTTCACTGTGCTGGCTTTGCACCATCAAAAAATCCCGCCAACCATCAACTTGTTCAACCCCGATCCTGAATGCGACTTGGATTACTGCGCCAATACCGCCAGGGACATGCCCATTCAAATGGCCATGAAAAACAACTTCGGATTTGGCGGAACCAATGGCACGTTGATTTTCAAACGCATTTAATCTTGGCACTGGCCCATGAAAACTGCCCCGCCGGTGACATATGCGTTGGGGCCTTGTTTTTTTCAGCGCGCTTTGTATACCTTGGTTGCCTTGTCAGCCGTTGCTGTATGGTTGGCTTGGACGCTCAGCCAAAACCATCCCAAAGCTCAATGGGCGGTGGCCTTGCTTTTGCTGGCCCTCATGGTTTGGGCGGTGTTGGATGTGCAAGTCACCCCTGCTTGGCTGGTGTGGGACGGCAAAAGTTGGTACTGGGAAACCCCCAAGGGTCAGGTGTGTGGCGGAAAAGTCAAGGCGGTGTGGGATGCACAGCAGGTCTTGCTTTTGCGCTTTGACACCCCATCTGCAGAGGCCGTGTCTGCGCCGCGCTGGATCTGGGTGACCCGTGGGCCCGATGAGCCTCTTTGGGACGATCTGCGGCGTGCGGTGCATGCACAGCGTCCGCAGTTGAATAATTTTGGAGGATTTCCGTGATTGATTTGAAAAAAATTGCCAGACCCTGGTTTTGGCAGATTTGCTGTGTGGTCGGTTTGCTGGTGGCACCCTTGCCTGCATTGCAAGCGCAGGCGCTGCGCGGCTTGCCCGATTTCACCGAATTGGTCGAGCAAGTGGGCCCGTCGGTGGTCAATATCCGCACCCTGGAGAAAGTCTCCAACCGTCGCCAACCCGGCGGCAATACCGACGAAGAAATGCAAGAACTCTTCCGTCGCTTTTTTGGGCAACCCTTTCCCGGTCAACCCAACGCGCCACGCCCACAGCGGCCCAACCGTCCCCAACCGCAAGAAGAAGAGCAGCCCCGTGGTGTCGGTTCTGGTTTCATCCTCACAGCGGACGGTTTCATCATGACCAATGCGCATGTGGTCGATGGGGCCGATCAGGTGCTGGTCACGTTGCCCGACAAGCGCGAGTTCAAGGCCCGTATCGTTGGCCTGGACAAGCGCAGCGATGTGGCCGTGGTCAAGGTGGAGACCACCGGCTTGCCAATGGTCAAGATCGGTGATGTCAACCGCTTGAAGGTGGGCGAATGGGTCATGGCCATTGGGTCCCCCTTTGGCCTGGACAATTCGGTCACAGCGGGCATTGTCAGCGCCAAGCAACGTGACACCGGCGACTACCTCCCTTTCATCCAAACCGATGTGGCCATCAACCCCGGCAATTCGGGCGGACCCCTGATCAACATGCGCGGCGAGGTCGTGGGCATCAACAGCCAAATTTATTCCCGCTCAGGCGGGTTCATGGGTATTTCTTTTGCCATTCCCATTGACGAGGCGATTCGGGTGAGCGAGCAATTGCGCACCATCGGACGCGTGCAGCGTGGTCGCATTGGCGTGCAAATCGATCAAGTCAGCAAGGACGTGGCTGAATCGCTTGGCCTGGCCAAAGCCCAAGGCGCCCTGGTGCGCAGCGTTGAAGCGGGTTCACCGGCCGAAAAAGCGGGTGTGGAAGCCGGGGACATCATCACCCGCTTTGAAGGCAAGCCGATTGAAAAGTCAGCCGATCTGCCCCGCTTGGTGGGCAGCATCAAGCCGGGCAGCAAGGCCACCCTGACCGTTTGGCGCCGCGGAAGCAGCAAAGAGTTGCAAGTCGTTGTTGGCGAGGTGGAGCCCGAAAAGACGGCCCAAAAAACACCCCCTGCACCCACTGAGAAGCCCCAGGCATCCAATGCCGGTCAGTTCTTGGGTTTGACGGTCAGCGAACTCACGGAAGCCCAGCGGCAAGAGTTGAAGGTGCGCGGTGGCGTGCGCGTTGAGGCTGTGACCGAACCTGCTGCCCGCGCTGGTTTGAACGAAGGCGATGTCATTTTGGCAGTGGCCAACACCGAGATAAAAAACGTCAAAGAGTTTGAGGCAGTGCTTTCTCGTCTGGACAAAACCAAGCCGGTGGCCATCTTGTTGCGCCGTGGTGATTGGGCCCAATACACCCTGGTCCGACCCCAGCGCTGAGCCTGCGACCAAGTCCAAACCCGACTTTGTTTCAGGGCTTTGTCGCTCCGGTTGTGGTTTGCCTGCGAAATTTTTTCTGTATCAAAATGACCATGAAAAAGCCCGTCACGGATAAACTTTTGTCTTTTGATCAGATTATTGGGTTGCAAAATCACATCAAATCAATCACTCACAGGGTTTAAAATCCACCATGCGAGATGTTGACACGGAGTCCACAGTCCGCCCACAAGTTGTTCAGAGTAAATCTATCCAGGTTGTTAATATGCTGTGTATAAATAGGCTGTTGTTGACTTGCAACGAGCACCTGACTCACTCAGAGGGCCTTTGCGGTAGGGGCATTTTCCATACAATGAAGGTCCAACTTTCGCAGTTGCCATAGATTGTTGGTTCAGGGCGCGTCAGCACTTGACGCGCCCTTTTTTATGGTTAT
>RFNL01000203.1 GCA_009927195.1 Betaproteobacteria bacterium
CTGATTCAACGATGTGGTGGCCTGAGCGATCGGGAAATGCAAGCCCAGGTGCTCGACTCCATGGACATTGAAAAAGAGCGTGGGATAACCATCAAGGCACAGACCGCCGCACTGCATTACAAAGCCAAAGACGGCCAGACTTACAACCTCAACCTGATCGACACCCCTGGGCATGTGGACTTCTCTTACGAGGTTTCTCGCTCCTTGTCGGCCTGTGAGGGGGCATTGCTGGTGGTCGATGCCAGCCAAGGGGTTGAGGCCCAAACCGTGGCCAATTGCTACACCGCCACCGAGTTGGGTGTAGAGGTGTTGCCCGTGCTCAACAAAATGGATTTGCCCCAGGCGGACCCGGACAATGCCAAAGCCGAGATCGAGGACGTGATTGGCATCGATGCCACCGATGCCATACCCTGCTCGGCCAAGACGGGCATGGGGGTTGAGGAAATTTTGGAAGCCATCGTGGCCAAGATCCCATCGCCCAAGGGCAGCCCAAGCGGGCCTTTGCGAGCCATGATCGTTGACAGCTGGTTTGATACCTACGTGGGTGTGGTGATGCTGGTGCGTGTGGTGGATGGCCGTTTGGCCAGGGGTGAACGCATCAAAATGATGGCCACCGGCACCACCTATAACGCCGACAATTTAGGGGTGTTCACCCCGGCCAACCAGCCGCGCGAATCCTTGGAGGCGGGCGAGGTGGGCTACATCATTGCGGGCATCAAGGAACTGCAAGCGGCCAAGGTGGGCGACACCATCACCTTGATCAAACCCGGCACCGGTGGCGCTGCTTACACCGCCACCGAGGCTTTGCCGGGTTTCAAAGAAATCAAGCCCCAGGTGTTTGCCGGCCTGTACCCGACCGAGGCCAATCAGTACGATGCATTGCGCGACAGCCTGGAAAAACTCAAGCTCAACGACTCCTCCCTGCATTACGAGCCCGAGGTGTCACAAGCCCTGGGCTTTGGCTTTCGCTGTGGATTCTTGGGCTTGTTGCACATGGAAATCGTGCAAGAGCGCTTGGAGCGCGAATTCGACCAAGACCTGATCACCACCGCCCCAAGCGTGGTCTACCAAGTGGTGCGCGCCGATGGTGAGGTGGTGTCGGTGGACAACCCCTCCAAGATGCCCGAGCAGGGCCGCTTGCTGGAGATCCGCGAACCCATCGTCACCGTGCATTTGTACATGCCGCAAGATTATGTGGGCGCGGTCATGACCTTGGCCAACCAAAAAAGAGGGGTGCAGCTCAACATGGCTTACCACGGCCGGCAGGTGATGCTGACCTACGAATTGCCTCTGGGCGAAATCGTGCTGGACTTTTTCGACAAACTGAAGTCGGTTTCACGCGGTTATGCGTCCATGGATTACGAATTCAAAGAGTACCGTGCCGCTGATGTGGTCAAGGTGGATATCTTGCTCAACGGTGAAAAAGTCGACGCCTTGTCCATCATCGTGCATCGCAGCCAGTCACAGTACCGAGGCCGTGCGGTGGTGTCCAAAATGCGCGAAATCATTTCCCGCCAGATGTTTGATGTGGCCATCCAAGCGGCCATTGGTGCCAACATCATTGCGCGTGAAACCATCAAGGCACTGCGCAAAAATGTGCTGGCAAAATGCTACGGTGGTGACATCAGTCGCAAACGCAAACTCCTGGAAAAACAAAAGGCGGGCAAGAAGCGCATGAAACAAATCGGATCAGTGGAAGTCCCCCAAGAAGCTTTCTTGGCCATTTTGCAGGTGGAAGACTGATGGCCGCCTTCACAGCATTTGTGCTGGCCGCATTTGTCAGCTATGCCGCAGCCTGGTTTTTGGGCTTTTACGAGGGCAACTTTGCATTGCTCCTGTTTACCGCGACAGTGGTCACCGGCTTGTATTGGTTGGCCGAGCGGTTTTACTTCCTGCCCAAACGCAATGCAATGGCCGCTGACTGGGTCCATCAAGCCCAGCAACGCCAGCAAGAGCGAGCCAATTTGGGCATTGCCCAAGGTGGCGATGCAGACATGGTCGCCACGCGCGAGCGTTTGCTCATGCAGCCTTGGTGGCTGGATTGGACCGCCGGCTTGTTTCCAGTTATCGCCGTGGTGTTCGTGTTGCGCTCTTTTTTGTTTGAGCCTTTCAAAATTCCTTCAGGCTCAATGATTCCAACCTTGTGGGTGGGTGACCTGATTTTGGTCAACAAATTCCACTACGGCGTGCGCTTGCCGGTGATCAACACCAAATTGACGGCGGGTGAGCCGGTGCGACGCGGCGATGTCATGGTGTTTCGCTACCCGCCCAAGCCCTCGCTGGATTACATCAAGCGGGTGATTGGTGTACCGGGGGATGAGGTGTCGTATTTGAACAAGCAACTGCGCATCAACGGCCAAGCTGTTGACAAGGTCAGCCTGCCCGACTTCTTTGAAGAAGACAGCCTCAGTTACATCAAGCAGTTTCAAGAGACCTTTCCTGTAGGGGCCACCGCCACCGAAATGAGCTCAACCAAGTCCGTGCGCTTGCTCAACAATGCCGAACGCCCCGCTTTCATCGCGGGCACCGACGATTTTGGGTTCAAGGACCAGTGTCAATACAGTGTCGAAGGCGTGGTGTGCAAAGTGCCACAGGGGCACTATTTCATGATGGGCGACAACCGCGATAACTCCTTGGATTCTCGCTATTGGGGTTTTGTGCCAGAAGCCAATATCGTGGGCAAGGCCGTCATGGTATGGATGAACTTCAGCAATCTCAAACGCATTGGGGTCATCGACTGAACATGTCTGAACCGACCGCCACCCGTTCAGACTTGGTGGCGCTGCAACAGCGCTTGCAGCACACGTTCAACAACCTGGCCTTGTTGCAACAGGCCTTGACACACCGCAGCCACAGCGCCGAGCACAACGAGCGCTTGGAATTTTTGGGCGACTCGGTGCTCAATCTGGCCGTGGCTGACTTGTTGTATCAGCGCATGAGTCAGGTGCCTGAGGGTGAACTCTCGCGCATGCGCTCCAATTTGGTCCGGCAAGAAAGCCTGCACGAACAAGCCTTGCAACTGGGTTTGCCTGGCCTGATTCGCTTGGGCGAGGGTGAACTTCGCTCGGGCGGCACCAAAAGGCCTTCGATCCTGGCCGATGCCCTGGAGGCCTTGATCGGCGCGATTTACCTGGATGCCGGTCATGGGCCCGCCCATCGCTTGGTGCACCGTTTGTTTGACAGCGTCGAACTGCATCCCCACATGCAGACGGTGGCCAAAGATGCCAAGACTGAATTGCAAGAGTGGCTGCAAGGTCGCAAGTACAAGTTGCCCATTTACCGGGTGGTGGGCACCTCGGGAGCGGCGCACCAGCAAATATTTGAAGTCGAATGTGAAATCCCTGAGTTGGGCCGGTATGAAAGAGGCCTGGGTAGTTCACGCCGCGCCGCTGAGCAAGCGGCAGCAGCCATGGTTTTGCAGTCCTTCAAAGAAAGCCCCCCATGAGCGATGCCGACCATGCGTCCATTGCACCCGTGGGCTCAACCGGCCAACGCTGCGGCCTGGTGGCGATTGTGGGCAAGCCCAATGTGGGCAAGTCCACCTTGCTCAACGCCTTGGTGGGTCAAAAAATCAGTATCACGTCGCGCAAAGCGCAAACCACCCGCCACCGCATCACTGGCATCCGCAGCGAGGGCTTGGCCCAGTTCATTTTTGTGGACACACCTGGCTTTCAAACCCGACACAACAATGCCTTGAACCGATCGCTCAACAAAACGGTTTTGGGTGCAGTGGGCGATGTGGACCTGGTGTTGTTTGTGGTGGAAGCCGGTCAATTTGCTTTGACCGATGCCAAGGTGTTGGCCTTGTTGCGGCCTGACAGCCGGGTATTGTTGATCGCCAATAAGCTTGACAAGGTGCACCGGCGTGGTGAACTCGCCCCTTGGCTCAAATCCATGCAAGCGCGCTTTCCATTTGCCGAATTCGTTCCTTTGAGCGCCAAAAACCCCAAGGATGTGGCCCATTTGATGGACATTTGCAGCCGCTACTTGCCCGAACAAGCCTGGTGGTACGGTGCCGACGAACTCACCGACCGCAGCGAAAAATTCCTGGCCAGTGAAATCGTGCGCGAAAAATTATTTCGCCTCACCGGTGACGAATTGCCTTATACCTCGACGGTGGTGATCGATAAATTCGAGGAAGAGCCTGCCCACAAAGGCGGACGCATGGTGCGCATCAGCGCCACCATCGTGGTCGAGCGCGATGGGCACAAAGCCATGGTCATTGGCCAAGGCGGGGAGCGCCTCAAACGCATGGGCACCGAAGCGCGCACCGAATTAGAAACTTTGCTCGATGCCAAGGTGTTCAT
>RFNL01000275.1 GCA_009927195.1 Betaproteobacteria bacterium
TCGGCACGGGCGAGGAGCGCGCGGCCTTCCGCCAGTTGATCAAAATAGCGGGCGTGGGACCACGCACTGCCTTGGGTGTGCTCAGCGGCATGGGTGTGGCCGAGTTGGCCCAGGCCATCACCTTGCAAGAGGCAGGTCGCCTGGTCAAGATACCCGGTATCGGCAAAAAAACCGCAGAGCGTTTGCTGCTCGAACTCAAGGGCAAGATGGGCACCGATTTGGGCCCCGGCACGGTGCACGTGGGCGAGAGCGCCCCAAACGACATCCTGCAAGCACTGGTGGCCTTGGGCTATAGCGATAAAGAGGCCACTTTGAGTTTGAAGTCGTTGCCCGCTGGCGTGGGGGTGAGCGAGGGCATCAAGTTGGCGCTCAAGGCATTGGCGCGGTAAAACTGTCATGAGCATCCAAACCGACGACTTTGGCCCAGACTTCAATCCGGCACCCCGCATGGTGTCGGCGGCCCCGGTGAGCCCGCGCGAAGAAGCCATTGAACGCGCCTTGCGGCCCAAACTGTTGCAAGAGTATGTGGGCCAAACCAAGGTGCGCGAGCAACTGGAAATCTTCATCGGCGCGGCGCGCAACCGCCATGAAGCGCTTGATCACGTGCTGTTGTTTGGCCCCCCCGGTTTGGGCAAAACCACGCTCAGCCACATCATTGCCCAAGAGTTGGGCGTCAATTTGCGCCAAACCAGCGGCCCGGTGCTGGAAAAGCCCAAAGACCTGGCCGCCTTGCTGACCAACTTGGAAAAAAACGATGTGCTCTTCATCGACGAAATTCACCGCCTGTCACCGGTGGTCGAGGAAATTTTGTATCCCGCGCTGGAGGACTATCAAATCGACATCATGATCGGCGAAGGACCTGCCGCGCGCAGCATCAAGCTCGATTTGCAACCCTTCACCCTGGTAGGTGCCACCACCCGCGCCGGCATGTTGACCAATCCGCTGCGCGACCGTTTTGGCATCGTGGCCCGCTTGGAGTTTTACAGCGCCCAAGAGTTGCAGCGCATTGTGATGCGCAGCGGTGGCTTGCTCAAAGCACAACTCGATGAGCAAGGCGGCATTGAGATCGCCCAGCGCTCGCGCGGCACACCGCGCATCGCCAACCGCTTGTTGCGCCGGGTGCGCGACTATGCCGAAGTCAAGTCCGACGGGCGAATCACCCAAAGCGTGGCCCAGGCCGCTTTGGCCATGCTCGATGTGGACCCGCAGGGTTTTGACTTGATGGACCGCAAGCTGCTGGACGCGGTGATCCACCGCTTTGACGGTGGGCCGGTGGGTTTGGACAACATCGCCGCCAGCATCGGGGAAGAGCGCGACACCATTGAAGACGTGATCGAGCCCTTTTTGATCCAGCAAGGTTTTTTGCAGCGCACTCCGCGCGGGCGCATTGCCACCTTGGCGGCTTACCGGCATTTGGGTGTGGCCGCACCGCAGCACGACAGCGGTTTGTTTGGCAACTAGTGGCCTGCGGTTGACCCTTCGTCGGGCGTCGACCCTTGCAAATGGGCATCGTCGCCCCATCCCACCAAGGTCATGCCATTGGGGGTCCATAACAAGCGGTTGATCGCGGCATTGCCCAATGACCAGGTGCGCGGTGCTTGCAAGCTTTGCTGTGTGGCGGCGCGGTACAACAAGTCCAGCACCCCGCCGTGGGCCACCAACACAATGTGCTGCCCCAGGTGTGGGTAGGCCAAAGCATCGACGGTGGCCAAAACCCTGTGTTGCATGCCCAGCAATGATTCGCCCCCACCTGGCGGCGACCAGTCGGGCACACGGACGCGCCACAGGTGGGCTTGTGCGGGCAATTCGGTTTCGATTTGGGCAAAACTGCGACCCTCAAATTCGCCAAACGATCGTTCGCGCAAGCCCCGATGGGTGTGCAGCGGTGCACCGGTGCGATCGGCCACGGCCTGGGCGGTGGCATGCGCCCGTTGCAGGTCACTGCTGTAGATGGCCGCCAAGCTGTCTTCTTGCGCCAAGGCCAAGGCCAAGCGGCTGGCTTGTGATTGACCTTGGGGGTTCAGCGGGATGTCGGTGTGGCCTTGAACGCGTGCGCTGGTATTCCAGTCGGTTTCGCCATGCCGAATGGCGATGATGCGGGTAGAGCTCATGGGCCCAGTTTAAGGTCGCCCTCCGGGGCCGGGCCTGTCAATAAAGCCAAAATTTTTCGGGGTTATTGTTGAACAGGCGGCGAATTGCAGCAAAATAGCACGGTCGTTCTATTTTTTATGCGCCATCTCTCTTCGCCCCTTGCCACAGATGCACCCGACTTGAGCCGGTACAGCCGCGCCATGCAAAAAGGCCAGCAAACCAAAGCGGCCATAGTGGACGTGGCCATGGGCTTGGCCACCCAAATGGGCCTGGAGGGTTTGACCATTGGCGCAGTGGCCGAAATGGCCGGCATGAGCAAGTCGGGCGTGTTTGCCCATTTTGGTTCGCGTGAAGAGTTGCAAATATCGGTCATCCGCGAATACCACCACCGTTTTGAGCAAGAGGTGTTTTACCCCGTGTTGCTGCAACCCAGAGGTCTGGCCAGGTTGAGGGCCTTGTTCGCCAACTGGATGCAACGCACCAGCGCGGAAATTGATTCGGGTTGCATCTATATTAGCGGGGCGGTGGAATTTGATGACCGCCCGGGACCGGTGCGCGATGCCTTGGTCAGTTCGGTGCAAAGCTGGATGAATGCCTTGGACCGCGCGGTGCGCATGGCCGTGGCCCAGGGCGAATTGTCCCCAGACACCGACCCAGCCCAAGTTTGTTTTGAAATTCACGGCTTGATATTGGCTTCTCATTACGAAGCCCGTTTTCTCAAAACCAACAATGCCTTGGCCCAAGCCCAGCGCAGCTTTGAACAAATCTTGTTGCGCAATGCTGCGGGCCAGGCCGCAGTCACCACCGCGCCAAGCAACTGAGCGCGGGTTGCCAGCCCCATTTCAACTGCACACCTTCCCATCCATTCACCGATCAAGAAAGCCACCATGCCCAGCTACACCCCTCCATTGCGTGACATGCAATTTGTATTGAATGAATTGCTCGAGCTCCCCCAGGTTTTGAAAACATTGCCAGCCCATGCAGAAACCGATACCGACACGATTTCAGCGGTGTTGCAGGAGGGTGGAAAGTTTGCTGCCCAGGTGTTGTTTCCACTGAATGCAAGCGGAGACCAGCAGGGTTGCCATTGGGACCGGGAAACCCGCGCGGTGAAAACACCCGATGGATTCAAAGAGGCGTTTGCCCAATTTGCGGCCGGTGGTTGGACCGCGCTCAGTTGCGATCCGACCTATGGCGGCCAAGGTCTGCCCATCGTGGTCAACCAATGTTTATATGAAATGCTCAACAGCGCCAACCAGGCATGGACCATGTATCCAGGTCTGACGCATGGTGCTTACGAGTGTTTGCACGCCCATGGCACGCCCGAACAACAACAAACCTTTTTGCCCAAACTCACCAGCGGAGAGTGGACAGCCACCATGTGCCTGACTGAGCCCCATTGCGGCACAGACTTGGGTTTGTTGCGCACCAAGGCCGAACCCCAGCCCGATGGCTCTTACAGG
>RFNL01000137.1 GCA_009927195.1 Betaproteobacteria bacterium
TTAAAAATAACTTTTATTTGCTGGTCAATTCCATAAATCAAGGTTTCAGATGCATGTTTGACCCACGCCAGTAATGGCCATCACGCAGGCCGAGGCAGTTTGATCAAGCCTCGCCGCAATTTGTTGGATGATCGATTGCCTTTTCCTCGGGATGCGGGCATGGAGGTGGCCATTGGGCCCTTTGTTGCCCGATGAAAGCTTATTTCTTTAACACCGACAGCAAACTGCTGTAGTCGTCGCGCCATGGCGCAAATTCAGCGGCCGGGGGTACGCTGGACAAGGACTGCAGGTTGGGTTGCTCAAAAAAGTCATTCTCTCCGGTGATCAAAATCCAGCGTGACGCAAAAGCCAGGTCTTGGTCACCCGGGTGTTCCTGCAAACGGATGTGTTTGCCAAATTGATCGGCAGCCACTTTAAGCACCGGTGCCAAATCAATGAATGCATTGGTGACATTGAGGGCGAGCACCCCGTCGGGCTTTAAATGTTTGAAATAGATGGCAAAAGCCTCCAGGGTCAGCAAGTGAACCGGAACAGAATCGCCGGAAAACGCATCCATCACCAACACGTCAAATTGCTGCGAGGGCTCGCGATCGAGTTGCAAGCGCCCATCCCCCAAAACGATATCAAATTTTGCCGGGGTGTCGCCGAGGTAAGTGAATTTTTGCTGGGCCAGTTCAATCACCAAGGGGTCGATTTCGTAGAGGCGAAATGTGTCGCCCTCACGGCCATAAGCGACCAAGGTGCCCACACCCAAACCCACCACACCCACGTGCAAGGAACCTCGCTGGCCTTTGGCCAGGATGGCCATGCCCACGCCCGAGTTGGGGGTGAAATAAGTCGATGGCAGACGGCGCAAAACGTCGCTGTTGTATTGCTGCCCGTGGATGATTTGACCATGCAGCATTCTTCGAAAATCAGGGGTTTCAAACATTTTGAGGGCGCCATAAAAATTACGCGCTTTCCAAGTCACACCCTCTGACTTGGTGCGATGGTAAGTGATGCTCACCCATGCCAAAACGATGCACAAGGCAGCCCCTGCACCCAAGGAAAATCTGCGGCCCCAAGGGCTCAAGCCCAAGGATGCGGGCAGCATGGCCGCCAACACCACTGCGGCGGTCAACACCACACCCACATAAAACTCGTAGTTGCTGTCAAAGAAATAGGGGGCGATCACGCCGACGAAGAACCCCCCGGAGAAACCGCCCAATGAGAGCATCAAGTAATACTGGGTGAGGTGACGCGCATTGGGCTTTTGGGCGGCCAACTCACCGTGGCATACCATGCACAACACAAAAAACGAACACAGGTTCAAGCCCACACTGCGGCCAATCGGCCACTCACCCATGTTCAAGTGGGGCAAATAGGCCAGCAGGCCCAAGGCCACCACCCCCAAAGGCAGCCAAACCACCCGCTTGTACCAGGCGGGCAGTTCAAAACAAATGATGAATGACAGCAGATACAAGGCCAACGGCAAGACCCACATCAATGGAATGGGCGCAATGTTTTCGGTCATGAAACTGGTGTCTGCCACCATCATCAGTGAAGGGCAAGCGGACAATGCCACCCAAATCAACTGCTGGCCCGCAGTGGGCGGCCTGTCTGCGTCGGTTTGGGCGCTTTGTTCTCTCAAAGGGGTGAATTTGGCCAAAGTCAAACTGCGCCGCGACAAATACACGCACAAGACCACAAACACCACGAACAAGGCCGACCAAACCCACGACTGCCAGCGGGTGGGCAAAGACGACTCCAGCACCAAGGGATAGCCCAACAAGGCCAGCATGGAGCCCAGGTTCGACAAGGCAAACAAGCGGTAGGGCACGACATGGGTACGTTCGCGCGAAAACCAGGCCTGCACCATGGGCCCGGTGGTCGACAAGACCAAATAGGGCAGGCCAATCGTTGCAAACAATAAAAGCAAAATCAGCACCGTCGGATTTTCAAAACCCTGGGGCTTCCAGTCTGGCGATGGGCTGATGGGCAAAAACGCCAGGCACAGCAGCAACAAGGCCAGGTGCACCAGACTCTGCCGCTGTGGGCTCAGGTAGCGCATCGTCCAATGGGTGTAACAATAACCCAGCAACAGCAGCGCCTGAAAAAATAGCATACAAGCGGTCCAAACCGATGCCGCTCCGCCAAACCAAGGCAAGATCATCTTGCCCATCATGGGTTGGACTTGAAAAAGGAGAAAAGCGCTCAAAAAAATCGTGATGGCATAGGATGCCAGCGGCGTTGAATCATCAGATTTCATTTTTCACCGACCAAATCTTTAAAAATTCCAAAATCTGCAGACAATACCGCACTTTATTTTGAATATTAAATGATTAAATGACTTAATTCTCATTGTTTCCCACCCGCTTTGGCCTTGCGCGGATTGTTAACTTTTTAAGCCGCATCACTTGAAACAGCCTGAAATGACCTTATCATCAGCACTCGCTGGGATTGAGTGCTAACAACTCTTCTCAACGTTCGGTTAATGGTCGCCAACCTCAATGGCAACTGTGGCTCAAACCCTTGTTTTATGAA
>RFNL01000404.1 GCA_009927195.1 Betaproteobacteria bacterium
CCGCCAATCCCCCAGATTTGGCCAAGGGCGAGGCCAGTTTTGCCTCCTGTGCCGCCTGTCATGGCGCCGACGGCAATTCAGGCTCGCCGGCCAATCCCAAGTTGGCTGGCCAGCACCCAGAATACATCGTCAAGCAGTTGCAAGAGTTCAAGTCGGGCAAACGGGCCAATGCCATCATGTCGGGCATGTCAGCTGGCTTGAGCACGGAGGACATGCGAAACATCGCGGCCTGGTTGACCCAGCAAAAAGCCAAGCCTGGCTTTGCCAAAGACAAGCAAACCGTGGCCTTGGGTGAGCGCATTTACCGTGGCGGCATTGCAGATCGGCAAATTCCAGCTTGTGCGGGTTGCCACAGCCCCAACGGGGCGGGCATTCCTTCTCAATACCCCCGCTTGAGTGGGCAGCACGCCGATTACATCACCGCACAGCTCAGCGGGTTTCGCGATGGCGTGCGCCTCAATAACCTCACCATGACCCAAGTCGCGGCCAAGCTCAATGACCGAGAGATCAAAGCGGTGTCTGATTACATTGCCGGTTTGCGTTGATCCTTGACCCCTCAGAGCGAGCAGATACCGGCCTTCAAGGCCGGTTTTAGTTGGGCCTGCGGCACAATGACTTGATTTCCTTCGGAGACAACCATGTTGATTCGCACCCTTGACAATGGACACAACCACCCGCTGCCCAGCGAAATCACGCCCGCAGCGGTTCAGCATCAACGCCGCGCCTTGATGCAACTTCTGGCCACCGGTGTGGCAGGAGCAGCTATGGCCACTTGGGCTTCGCGCCATGCAATGGCCCAAAGCGACAAATTGGCTGCGGTTCGGCCCGGCAAACTGTCCGCCTTGGCGACGCGGCCCTCCACCTTGGCGGGGGCCAACACCATGGAAAAACCCACCACCTATCTGGATGCCAGCAGCTACAACAACTTTTACGAATTTGGCACCGATAAAGCCGATCCGGCCAAAAACGCGCACAGCTTGAAAACCCGGCCCTGGACGGTCGAGGTCGAGGGGTTGGTGAAAAAACCTGGCCGCTGGGACATCGAAGAATTGCTCAAGCTCAGTGCCATGGAGGAGCGCATTTACCGCATGCGCTGTGTCGAAGGCTGGTCGATGGTGATCCCATGGGTTGGATACTCGCTGTCCGAATTGATCAAGCGGGTCGAGCCCCAAGGCAGCGCCAAGTTTGTTGAATTTGTCACCCTGGCCGATCCCAAAACCATGCCATTTGTGGGCTCGAGGGTGCTGGAGTGGCCTTATGTCGAAGGCTTGCGCTTGGACGAGG
>RFNL01000315.1 GCA_009927195.1 Betaproteobacteria bacterium
CCCCACGGCAGGAAAGTGTTGCAAGCGTTGGATGAGCTTTTGCTGGGATTGGCGCAGATACATCCATGTATTTTATCCAAATTTTGGAGAAAATACATTAATAAACGGGTTTGTTCAGCCTGCCTTGACGCACCCCAAAACCTGGTTTGGGCGCTTCACCCAAACCTGCCGCATCCGTGTGGCCGGTGATGGGTGCAGACAACTTATTTCAGACGGTACCCATCAACTGCCACTATGGATACAACCGCGCAACCAAGCTCAAATCAGCCCAACCCGCCTCGCCCATTTCGCGCAACAAAGCGGTGTTGCGCTCATAGATCAAAGCCGCATCGGGAAAGACCTCGACGGCACGGCTGACGCTGTCTTCGCGCAGCAAATGCAGCAAGGGGTATGGCGACTGGTTGCTGCGGTTTTCCACATCACCGGGCTGGGTGCCTGCAAATTGGTACCGGGGATGAAAGTCTGCGATTTGCAACACGCCGCCCAGATTCAGGCTTTCGAGCAAGCGATCTGCCGGTTCCAAAAAATCATTGAAGTCCAAAAAGTCCGGACACAAAAACGGGGCGATCAAGAGGGTGGTGTCCACCTCGTCGGCCGGGGCATTGGCCAAATGCAGCATTTCATCGCGCAACAGCTCCAAGCAAGCTTGGGGATCGCTGTCATGGCACACCACATAGCGCAGCTGGCCTTTGGCCATCACCGCTTTGGCAAACGGGCACAGGTTCAAGCCCACCACCGCGCGGCTCAACCAAAGCTGGGTGTCTTCGATGGCGATGCGTGCGGTGTCAGCGGGTTCACGCATGGGACTGGCCGACGCCTTGTTTGCGGTCCAGCGCTTGCTGTATGCGCCAAGCCAAGCCGAGACCCACGCTGGCCATGCCGAGGGTGACCACCCACGTCCACTGCCAACCGCCCGCCGCAGCGGCCACCCATGCCACCAGCAAGGGACCGAAAAATTGACCCGTGGCCGACCACTGCTGCATCCAACCCACCGTGGTGGAGACGGTATCTTCGCTCGGGGCCAAACGCACCGCACAGGCAAACAAGCTGCCGGGAATCAAACCACCCACCGCAGAAAACAGCACCACACAGGCATAGCGGGCGGCAAAAGGCAGTTGCCAGCCGCCCCAATCCCAAAAGGCCCCCAAAGCGCCCAGGCCCATCACGCCATAACCGGTGGCCATGGTCAGGCGGGCACTCCAACCGCGTTGCAACAAACGGCCCGACATCCAATTGCCCGAGAAATTGACCAGGGCCACGATGGCGGTGAGCACGCCCGTCATTCCCCAAGAGATTTGGTTTTGGGTGTAGATGGTGGGCAAAAAGCCAATCACCGACATCCATTGCCCGGTATAGACGGCGAAGGCAAAGGCCATCATCCACGGCCCCGGCGTGGTCAGGGTGCGCACCAAGCGGTCACGCCAACCTGCTGCCGCAGCCAATTTTTGCGGGGGAGACATGAGGGCAGGTCGGTCCAAGGGTCGTGGCACCACCGCCCACACGGCCAGCCAAGCCAACAAGGAAACCCCACCGGCCGCCATCCACCAGGTCATCCTGTCCCACAAACCCATGACAATGGGTCCTAGCAACAAGCCCAAAGCACTGCCAAATGACATATAAGTGCCCCAACCACCCATGCGCGCACTCAACTCGCCTGGTGCGACGTTTTGTCGGATCAACGCTGGCGCTGGCGTGACCACCAACAAAAATCCCAAGCCCTCGACACCGCGCAGCACCAGCAGGGTGGTGGCATCGGGCGCCAAGCCGCCCAGGCAGCTGGCGAAAAACATCAGGCTCAAACCCATCAGCATGCATTTGCGCAAGCCCCAGTGGTCGGCACCCAAGCCCACCAAAAGGCCCAGCACCATGCCAGCAAACTGCACCATTGACAACATCAAGCCGGCCTGCATCAAGCTCATGCCCAACTCATGGTGCAACAAGGGGATGGCGGGTGGGATTTTTCCCACGTGCAAAGCCGCGCTGATGCCTGCCCAAATCACCACGCTGGCAGGGTGCAAACCAGTGCGGGCCTGGTCAAGGCTCACGGCCAATGCCTGGACATAGCGTAGGGCCAGGGGGCGGCCGATGTCGCGCACAAGCGGGCGTGTTCACGACTGGCAAAGCGATCGGTCATGCCAGCGATGTAGTCGGCCACGGCCCGCGCACGGTTGCGCCGCTCGCGGTGCTCGGGTGGCATTTCTTGGGGCCGATCCAAATAGACTTGAAACAAATCGCCCACCACGCTGCGCGCCCAGTCGGTGGTGGATATGACTTGCGGATGGCGGTAGAGGTTGAGAAACAAAAACCGCTTCAACTGCTGTGATTGCATCCGCATTTGGGTCCCAAAGCCCACCAGCGGGGGCGATTGGCGCACACCGTCGGCACTGCGTTGCGCGACCGTTTGCATGGCGGCGCGTGTGTGCTGCATCACGTCATATACCTGATCGCTGAGCATGCGCCGGATCGATTCATAGAGCACACGCCGTGGCGACAGTGCCGGGTATTCGCGCTGCACGGTTTGCCGATAGGCATCGAACAAGGGCACGTCTTGCAACTGCTCCAGGGTGATCAGACCTGAGCGCACGCCATCATCTGTGTCATGGGCGTTATAGGCCATCTCATCGGCCAAGTTGCACAACTGGGCCTCCAGACTGGGTTGGCTGCGGTTCAAAAACCTTGCAGCCACGCCGCCGGGCTCATCGAGCTCAATGGCCTGGGCATGTTCCAAAGAGCAATGTTTGAGGATGCCCTCGCGGGTTTCAAAGCACAGGTTCAGCCCGTCAAAATCGGGATAACGAGCTTCCAAATGGTCGACCACCCGCAGGCTTTGCAAATTGTGCTCAAAACCCCCATGTTCGGCCATGCACGCTTGCAAGGCGTCTTGCCCGGCGTGACCAAATGGGGTGTGGCCCAGGTCGTGCGCCAACGCAATCGCCTCAACCAAGTCCTCGTGCAGGCCCAAGGCCCGCGCCAACGAGCGCGCCAGTTGTGCCACTTCCAGCGAGTGGGTCATGCGGGTGCGAAACAAATCGCCCTCGTGGTTCAAAAAAACCTGGGTCTTGTAGACCAAGCGGCGAAACGCCGTCGAATGCACGATGCGGTCGCGGTCGCGCTGAAAAGCATTGCGGGTTGGAGCGTCAGGCTGTGAATGGCGCCTGCCACGGCTGAAACGGGGATCACAGGCCAAGTCACTTGGTGCGCAGACCCACCCGGCCAATGGCGTGGACTCTCTCATGCAGCGCAACACGCTTGCAGCACTTGCCCCACCATCTCATCCGGGACAGCGCGCACCACGGCGCGGCCAGGGCCATCGATCAGCACAAAGCGGACAGCGCCGGCCTGGGCTTTTTTATCCAGCCGCATGTGATGCAAATAGCTGTCCACCCCCAAGGCCGGGCCAATGATGGGCAAACCAGCGCGCTCAATGATGTGGGTCAGTCGCTGCACAAAGGCCGCTTCCACCAACCCCAAGCGCAACGATAAATGGGCCGCCATCACCATGCCGCAACCCACGGCCTCACCGTGCAACCATTGACCAAAACCCAAACCGGCTTCAATCGCATGGCCAAAGGTGTGGCCGAAATTCAAGATGGCACGCAAGCCGCCTTCGCGCTCATCTTGGCCCACCACCTCGGCTTTGATTTGGCAACTGCGCTGAACCGCCCAAGCCAGAGCCTGCGGGTCACGTGCCATCAAGGCATCCAAATGGCTCTCGATCCAGTCTAGAAATGCCATGTCTGCGATAGGCCCATATTTGATGACTTCGGCCAGTCCAGCACTGAGTTCCCGTTCGGGCAGGCTTTGCAAAGTGCTCAAGTCGCAAATCACCCGCTCCGGCTGGTAAAAGGCCCCGATCATGTTTTTGCCCAAG
>RFNL01000283.1 GCA_009927195.1 Betaproteobacteria bacterium
CTTGGACGCGATGGGCGATTTGTACCTGCTGGGCCGGCCACTGCTGGCGGCTTACAGCGCGTTTCGCTCGGGCCATGCGCTGAACAATCGTTTGTTGCGCGAGCTGCTCAGCCGCCCCCAGGCCTACGAGGTGGTCAGCTTTGCCGATGAGCAGCAGGCACCGCGCGGCTTGGCTCAACTGGCCAGTGCTTGGTGAACCACTGTGCTGCTGGTGCGCTGGTTGGTGTTGTTTTTGCTGCTGGTCTCGGCCTTGTTGTTTGCCGCATTCATAGCCACCGGTGAAACGCGTTATCGCATTTGGGGCTGGAAGCTGCTGCGCCTTACCTTGGCTGCGGCCTTGGTGTTTTTCACCGTCCTGATTTTGGAGCGCTTGTAGCCTCGGGCTGCACCTCAGCCGCTGCGCCCGGCCCGAAACATGGCGCTTGATTTGCGGCGCGGCGCCCCCGCCGATTGCAACAAGGCCAATGCTTGGCCCGCATGGGCATGCATGATGGCCAGGCCCAAGGCATCGGCCGCATCAGGCCCGGGCAGACCCGGCAGATTGAGCATGCGTTTGACCATTTCTTGCACCTGCGCTTTGGCCGCCTTGCCGTGACCGGTCACGGCTTTCTTCATTTGCAAAGCGGTGTATTCGGCCACAGGCAAGTTGGCGTTGACCAGAGCGCTCACGCAGGCGCCACGGGCTTGGCCGAGCAACAAAGTGGCTTGCGGGTTGAGGTTGACAAACACGATCTCGATCACCGCCGCTTGCGGCTGGTAACGCGCCACCACAGCATGTATGCCCTCAAACAACAGTTTGAGCCGCGCGGGCAGGTCGGCGCGTGGGGCCGAATGGGTGCGAATGGTGCCGCTGGCGACATATTGCAGTTGTGACCCCAGGGCATCGATCACCCCGAAACCGGTCGTTTGCAGGCCCGGATCGATGCCAAGAATGCGCTTGGGGGTGTGCGTCATGGCAAGCGTGCCGTGCCCATGCGGGCAACGATGACTTCGGTGCGCTGGGCCAAATAGCCCGAGCGCGGTAAGCGTTCAAAGTATTTGGGGCGGGGCAGCATGACGGCCAAGCGGGCCGCCTCCCATTCGCTGAGGTGTTGGGCCGATTTGCCAAAGTAATGCTGGGCCGCGGCCTCTGCCCCAAACACGCCTTCACCCCATTCAACGCTGTTGAGATAAATCTCCAAAATGCGCCGTTTGCTGAGCATGGCCTCCAGGCCCAGGGTCAGCGCAAACTCTTGGGCCTTGCGCACCCAGGTTCGCTCGCCAGAGAGCAACAGGTTCTTCGCCAGTTGCTGGGTGATGGTGGAGCCGCCCACGATCTTGGGTGGGGCTTGGCGCTGGTGTGGCCCTTGAACCGCTTTTTGTTGCGCCCGGCTGTTTTGCACCCAGGCCTTTTCGATCGCATCCCACTGCACGCCCTCGTGCTGGGCAAAGATGTCGTCTTCGGAGACAACCACAGCGCGTTTGAGGTGTACCGAGATGCGCTCATAAGGCAACCATTCTTGGCGCCAGGGCAAATTGTGTTGGGCGCGCACAATGCGCCATGCCTCGGATCGCTGAAAGCTGGTTGAGGCCGGGTTCCACCAGGCCATGGCGGCGATGCGCAGCACAAAAAACAATTGCAAGCCCAAAGCGGCCAGCAGCACCAGTACCAACCAGCGCGTGAGCGGATGTTGCCAGGAGAGCAGGCCGGGCCAGCGCATCTCAGCGGGCCTGCAAAGTGCCATCGCGGCTGAACTGAAAGCGCGCCACCATGGCCAGTTGGTCGGCGCTTTTGCGCATCTGCGGATCAAACGCCCCAAAGGGCCCGGCGCTGCGCACAATGGCCAGCGCCCGCAGGTCCAGGGCGCGCTGGCCAGAGCTGTTGACCACCTCGGCGGTCAACACCTGGCCCAGGGCGTTGACGGTGATGATCATGGTCAGTTCGCCGTAGAGTTTTTGGCCGTTCATTTGCGGAAAGTGGCGCGTACCGTGGACCTCGATGAGGTGGCGCAAATGGTCATAGTACTGGGCATACACCACCTCTTGGGTGCTGGGGCTGATGTAGCGTTTGCGCGGCTTGGCATTGTCTTGCTCAATGCGCTGCTCGATCTCTGCCAGCAGTTTGAGCAATTGCTGGCGTTTGGCCTCTTGCGCCAGGGCCTGCGCCCGGTCGGGCAGGTTTTGTGTCTCCGGCAGCAATGCCAGGCTGGCTTTGACCTGGCTGAGCAAGATCGACTGTTTGAGCCGCAAGGCGGCCAAGGTTTCCGCCGAGGTGGGTTCGAGTTGTTCGCCATCGGTGCTCACGGCGGCACTGGGCAGGGGCGAGCGGGCGCGACCTTGCACGGCATCGCCGCCGCCGGCCAGCCGGGTTTGCGCCAGTGCCTGGGGCACGGTGGTTTCGCTGGATTTGGCCTTTGTGTTGACCAGGATCACTTCCAGCGGGCTGGTCTGGAACATGCGATCAAATCGTTCGGGATCGGCCACCCGCAAACTCAGCAGCATGCCATGCACCAGCACCGAAATGCCCAAGGCAATTTGCAAAGGCGACCAACGCTGCCACATGCTAAGCGCTGAGCGGGGCTGCAGCTTCGCCATCGGCGTCGCTCAGGTCCAGCGCTATGGCAATCGGGCCAGCGCTGTCCTCCTCATCGGCGTCGGCCTCGGTGCCGGCACTGGCAGGCGCTTGAAGCAGAGCCAGGAAGTGGCCTTGCAGGTCCAGGCTGATGTCGTCCATGCTGCCCAGGCGCAAGCGCACAGCGGTGCCACGGGCGATACCGGCGGGCGCGCCCACCAGGTTCAATACCAAAGGCAGTTGTTGCGCGCGCACCAGCACCGGCATGCCCGGTATGGCTTTGATCACATCGGCATCGAGTTCGGTGGTCTGGTGTTGGCGCAGCCACTGCAAAGTCCAAAAGCGTTCCATGCTGGCTTGGTGACCGTTGTAGGCACTGTAGGCCGCTTCAAACGCCGAGATGATGGAGAACAGGGCCGCATCTTTGGGCTTGAAGGGCGCGGCCAGCGCCGCCGTCGCACCGTGGCGTACGCAGGCAATGAGTTGCCACTGGTTGACCATGTCGGTGTATCGGCGCAGGGGAGAGGTGCTCCAGGCGTAACAGGGTACGCCAATGCCCGCATGCGGCAAGGCCTTGGTGCCCATGCGCACCTTCACCCCCGGGGCCAGGCTGGCTTGGCTGCGGTAGATGGCGGGCACGCCCAGGCTGGCCATCCACTGGCCCCAGGTGCTGTTGGCCAAAATCATGGCCTCGGCCACGATCAGGTCCAAGGCTGCGCCGCGTTGGCGCAAGCCGATGTGCACGGTCTCGTCGCCTCGAGGGGCCCCATCGGCCGTGCCCACCAGGCGAAAGTGGTAGTCGGGACGGTTGAAGGTCTCGGGCTTGCCGCGCACCACCTCCCGCTGGCCTTGAGGTGCTGGGCCATACGGTGCAAAAACGCCAGTTGCGCGCGTGGCATGGCCGGCTCGGTCACGCCGGGCGGGTGGGAGAAGCTGGGGTCGTCCAGCCACTGCGGGGTGACCACTTCGTCGAGTTGGTCGTGGCGCAAATTGGCCGCTATGGGCACTTGCTCCAAACAGGTGTGTGTGTCTGTGATGGCCAAGGTCTGGGCATCGAACTGCACATACAAGGACAGCGCTGGGCAGGCGCGGCCCTCTTGCAAGGTGTAGTGCTGCACCAGGGTATCGGGCAGCATGGTGATTTTGTGGCCCGGCATGTACACCGTGGACAGGCGTTGGCGGGCGAGTTGGTCAATGGCATCGCCAGGTTGCAAGGCCAGACCGGGCGCGGCAATGTGGATGCCCAGGGTGATGTGGGAGGTGTCCAGGCCTTGCACCGACAAGGCGTCGTCGATCTCGGTGGTTTGCGAGTCGTCAATGGAATAGGCCTGCACGCTGGCCAAGGGCAACACATCGCTGGCCATCGGCGCTGGCAAGGCGGGGAATTGGGTGCCCTTGGGGAAGTTTTCAAACAAAAACCGTTGCCAATGGAATTGATAGGCCGAGGTGATGGCCCCGGCACGCTGCAGCAGTGTCAGCGGCGCAAGTTGGGTGGCGCGGGCGGCTTGCACCACTGCCTTGTATTCGGGCGCATTCTTGTCGGGTTTGAACAGGATTTTGTACAACTGCGCCAGCACCTGCGGGGGGCACTGGCCTTCACCCAGTTGCCGAGCCCAAGCGTCGATTTGCGCCAATTGTTGTTGTTTCTTTTCGATCGCCAGCAGGGCTTGCTGGACCACCTCGGCCGGGGCTTTCTTGAAGCGCCCGCGACCGGCGCGGCGAAAGTAGTGGGGTGCTTCAAACAAGCGCAGCAAAATGGCGGTTTGCTGGCCCAAGCTGGCTTGGGCGCTGAAATACTCGCGGGCCAAATCGGCAAAACCAAATTCTTCCACCGGTGCGAATTCCCAGGCCAGCTCCAACTCGATGGTTTGGGACAGCGCACCGGATTCGCGCATCAAATCGACGGGGCTGGGCTGGTCAAACTTGATCAGCACCTGGGCCGATTTGACTTTGACGCGCTTGCCCGTTTCCAACTCAATTTGGGCCGACGCCTCGGCCTCGGACAGGACGCGGCCGGTGAGCAATTTACCGGCTTCTTCAAACAGGGCATACATGCACAGATTGTCCCATGCCCCATCGCCCATGGGCGTGCCAAGGGCTGGCGCTGCCCCAACCCAGGTATTGGGTGATGCAAATAAAGCACAGGGGTGATGGCCATGCCCGATAATCGCAAGCCATGCCCACCGTGATTGAAAAGCCCCATCTCTTGCACCGCTTGGCGCATGTGTTTCGGGGCTACGACAGTCAACTGGCTTTGGCCGTCATGGCGCTGTCCCTGGCCGGGCTGATCACCATGTACTCATCGGGCTTTGCCAACGGTGCACGCTTTTGGGATCACTTTCGCAACCTGAGTTTGGCCTTTGTGATCATGGTGCTGGTGGCGCAAATTCCGCCCCAGCGCCTGATGACGTTTGCTGTGCCCTTGTACACCGTGGGGGTGGCCTTGCTGATCGCCGTGACCTTGTTTGGCCTGACCAAAAAAGGCGCGCGCCGCTGGTTGTATGTGGGGGTGGTGATTCAACCCTCGGAAATCCTCAAAATTGCCATGCCCCTGATGCTGGCCTGGTGGTTCCAAAAACGCGAGGGTCAGTTGCGGTCCTTGGACTTTGCGGTGGCCACCGTGTTGTTGGTGGTGCCCGTGGGCCTGATTGCCAAGCAGCCCGATTTGGGCACTGCCATTTTGGTGTTGGCCGCAGGTTTGTATGTGATTTTCTTCGCCGGCTTGCGCTGGATTTGGATCTGGCCGCCGGTGCTCATCGGTTTGGTGGGGGTGGGCTTGTTGGTGTGGTTTGAACCGACCTTGTGCGCCGAAGGGTTTCGCTGGCCCATGTTGCGCGAGTACCAGCAGCAGCGCATTTGCACCTTGCTCGACCCCGGGCGCGACCCCTTGGGCAAGGGTTTTCACATCATCCAAGGCATGATCGCCATTGGCTCGGGTGGCATTTTTGGCAAAGGCTTCATGCAAGGCACCCAAACCCATTTGGACTTCATCCCAGAGCGCACCACGGACTTTATTTTTGCCGCCTTTGGTGAAGAATTTGGCTTGCTGGGCAACTTGATGCTTATCGTGGGATTTGCGGTTTTGGTGTTGCGCGGCCTGGCCATTGCCTTGGAAGGCCCCACTTTGTTTGCCCGCTTGCTCGCTGGCAGCGTGACCTTGATTTTTTTCACCTATGCCTTTGTCAACATGGGCATGGTCAGCGGCATCTTGCCAGTGGTGGGTGTGCCCCTGCCGTTCATCAGTTATGGCGGCACGGCCATGGTCACCCTGGGCTTGGGGGTGGGCATTTTGATGTCGGTGGCGCGCTCCAAACAATTGGTGCAGTCGTGAGGGCAGCAGCGCCAAAGGCTTGCCTCAGGCACGCCTTGGGTGGCTTGGCCGCATGTAGTCATCCCCCACGCCCGGGTCGGGTTGGGGCCACTCCTACAATGCCACCATGATTGCACGCGAACCCACCATTGAACGCTTGGCCACCGCCCGTGCGTTGTTGCTCACCCCATTCGGCTTGGACGAGGGCCACCTGTCCCGCGCGTTGGCTGAAATCCGCCAGCACCGGGTGGATGATGCAGACCTGTACTTTCAGTACACCCGCGCAGAGAGTTGGAGCCTGGAGGAGGGGATTGTCAAAACTGGCTCATTCAGCATCGACCAAGGTGTCGGTGTGCGTGCCATCAGCGGTGAAAAAACCGCCTTTGCCTATTCCGACGACATTTCTTGGCCCTCGCTGTTGGACGCAGCCCGCACAGTGCGAAGCATTGCATCGGCTGGTCGGCAAGCGCGGGCCAAAGTGCCCGCCACCCGGGTGGCCAAAAGCCGAAGCCTGTACGGTGGGCAAGATCCGATTGGCAGTTTGGACAGCGCCACCAAGGTGGCATTGCTCGAGCATGCCGAACAAATGGCCCGCCAGCGCGATCCCCGGGTGGTGCAGGTGATGGCCGGTTTGGCCTGCGAACACGATGTGATGTTGGTGGCTCGCGCCGATGGCACCCTGGCCGCTGATGTGCGCCCCTTGGTGCGGTTGTCGCTGAGCGTGATTGCCGAGCAAAATGGGCGGCGCGAAAGCGGCTCGGCCGGTGGTGGTGGCCGTTTTGGCTTGGCTTATTTTGACGAGACCATGATCCAGTCGTATGTCAACGAAGCCGTTGACGCAGCCCTGACCAATTTGGACGCGCGTCCCGCCCCGGCGGGTGAGATGACCGTGGTACTGGGCCCTGGTTGGCCCGGTGTGTTGTTGCACGAAGCGATTGGCCATGGCTTGGAGGGCGACTTCAATCGCAAGGGATCGAGCGCTTTCAGCGGCAAAATCGGACAACGCGTGGCCGCCAAAGGTGTCACCGTGCTCGACGACGGCACCATGGCCGATCGGCGCGGATCCCTCAATGTCGATGACGAGGGCCATCCCACCCAGCGCAATGTGCTGATCGAAGACGGCATCTTGAAGGGCTACATCCAAGACAGCCTCAATGCGCGCTTGATGGGCGTGCCTGCCACAGGCAATGGTCGGCGCGAAAGCTATGCCCACCTTCCGATGCCGCGCATGACCAACACCTATATGTTGGCCGGTGACAAAGCCCCAGAGGAAATTGTGGCCAGCATGAAAAAAGGCTTGTATGCCACCAATTTCGGGGGCGGTCAGGTCGACATCACCTCCGGTAAGTTTGTGTTTTCTGCCAGCCAGGCCTTTTGGGTGGAAAACGGCAAGGTCCAATACCCGGTCAAGGGCGCGACCTTGGTGGGCAATGGGCCCGATGCCCTGACCCGGGTCAGCCTGATTGGCAACGACTTGGCCCTGGACA
>RFNL01000422.1 GCA_009927195.1 Betaproteobacteria bacterium
CCCGCCATCGCTGCGCCAGAGTTGGCTTGCCAGCGGATGCTTCGCGCTTGCAAGCGCGCTGCGCCCTGGCACGACAGCGTCCACACATCGGCAGGGCTATGGCGCGCCATCAATTGCTGGGCCAGGCCGCGCCCTTGGGCATCATCGATGTTGACCACTGCCGCTGGCAAACCAGGCCAGTCGAACAAGGCCGACTTGGCTTGCCAGTAGTCGGTCATGCTGGCGTGGTAATCCAAATGGTCTTGGCTGAAGTTGGTGAACACCGCCAAGCGCAGCTGGGTGCCGTCCAAGCGGTGCTCGCGCAACCCGATGGACGAGGCCTCGATGGCGCAAGCAAGCATGCCTTGATCGACAAACCGGCGCAACTGCGATTGCAGCACCACCGCATCGGGCGTGGTCAACCCGCCGTGTTGCGACCACTGCACAGCCTGGGTCACATCGCCCATGCCCAAGGTGCCCACCACCGCACAAGCGCGCCCCAACGTTTGCAATGCATGGGCCAACCACCAGGCGGTGCTGGTTTTGCCGTTGGTCCCGGTGATGGCCAGCACATCGAGTTGCTGGCTGGGATGGCCGTGAAAGACCGAGGCAATCGCCCCGCTATCGCGGCGCAGCCCTGAATACATGCCCACGCCTGTGTCGGTGCGGTAGGCGGCACCCCACTGATCGGCCCAGCGCTCCATGCCGCCCTCGCCTTCGACCAAACAAGCGCGTGCACCACGCGCAAGCACATCGGCCACGTGGGCACGACCGTCGCTGCGCGCACCGGGCCAGGCCATGAAGCCATCCCCTGCGCGCACTTGGCGGCTGTCGCTGTGCAGTTGCACGCACCCGCGCTGGCGCAACCACAGTGCGGCTTGTTGGGGGTTGTGCAGCGCGGCCATCAAAATGACTCCGCCTCCGCCTTGGCCATCACCTGGGGGCGCACCGCCACATCGGGTTGGATGCCCATCATGCGCAGGGTTTGCTGCACGGTCTGGCTGAACACCGGGGCGGCCACATCGCCGCCGAAATACGCGCCGTTGCTGGGCTCATCGATCATCACCGCCACCACAATGCGGGGCTTTTCAACCGGTGCCAGGCCGACAAAAAATCCCCGATATTTTTTACTTGCGTACCCCTTGCCCTCTTGCTTGTGGGCGGTGCCGGTTTTTCCACCCACCGAATACCCCATGGTCTGGGCTTTGGGTGCCGTGCCGCCAGGACCGGCAGCCATGTTGAGCATCTGGCGCACGGCCACGGCATGGTGGGCTTGCATCACCCGCACACCCACAGCGGGTTCGGTGCGTTTGACCAAGGTCACGGGCAAGCGTTCGCCGTCACGGGCGAACACGGTGTAGGCCTGGGCCAATTGGAACAAACTGGCCGACAAACCATAGCCATAGCTCATGGTGGCTTGTTCGATCGGTCGCCAGTTTTTGTAAGCGCGCAAACGGCCCGACACAATACCCGGGAACGGCAACTCGGGTTTTTGCCCAAATCCGAGTTGGGTGTACATCTCCCACATCTCGCGCGGCGGCATTTGCATGGCGATCTTGACCGTGCCCACGTTGCTGGACTTTTGGATCACCTCGCTCACGCTGAGCATGCCATGGGGGTGTGCGTCCGAGATGGTCGCACCCGCCATGCTGATGCGCCCTGGAGCGGTTTGGATCATGGTCTCGGGCTTGACCAAGCCCTTTTCCAAGGCCAGGCTGATGGCAAAGGGCTTCATTGTCGATCCCGGCTCAAAGGTATCGGTCAGGGCCCGGTTGCGCAGTTGTGCGCCGCTCAGGTTGACGCGCCGCTCGGGCGAGTAGCTGGGGTAGTTGGCCAAGGCCAGCACCTCGCCAGACTGGGCATCGAGCACCACCACGCTGCCCGCTTGGGCTTTGTGCTGGATCACCGCTTCACGCAGTTTTTGGTAGGCAAAGAATTGCACCTTGCTGTCGATGCTCAACTGCAAGTCTCGGCCATCCACAGGCGGGATTTCCTCGCCGATGTGCTCGACCACTTGCCGCAGCCGGTTCTTGATCACCCGGCGCGAACCCGATTTGCCGCCAAGCTCTTTTTCAAAGGCCAATTCCACCCCTTCTTGGCCACTGTTTTCCACATTGGTAAAGCCCACCACATGGGCCAGGGCCTCGCCCTCGGGATATTTGCGCTTGTATTCCATGCGCGCGTATACGCCTTTGATCTTGAGCGCTTCGATCTCTCGCCACACCGATTCATCCACCTGGCGGCGCAGCCAGACAAAGTTTTTGTCCTCATCCTCAAGCTTGCGCGCCATGTCTTGATCGCTCAGGTTGAGCAACTTGGCCAGGCTTTTGAGCTTGGCGGGGTTGCGCTCCATGTCCTCCGGGTTGGCCCACACGCTGGGCGTGGGCACACTGGAGGCCAGGATCAAACCATTGCGGTCCAAGATGCGACCCCGATTGGCGGGCAACTCCAGCACCCGGATGAAGCGCAAAGCACCTTGCTTTTTGAAAAAGCCGTTGTCAATGACCTGCACATAAGCCGCACGCCCCACCAAACCCAAAAAACCCACGGCGATGCAGGCCACGATGAACTGGCTGCGCCACACCGGTGTTTTGCTGGCCAACAGAGGGCTGGAGGTGTATCGGATGCTGCGGATGCTCATGGCTGCTCCACCGCTTTCAGGCTGACCGGTGCGTGGGCACTCGCCGATGAGTCACCCATGCGCGCGTACTGGGTGATCGCCGGGGTCACTGTGCGCATATTGAGTTGTTCGCGCGCGAGCTTTTCAACCCGCAGTGGCGTGCCCAAAGCGCGCCGCTCCAAATCCAGGCGATCGTGTTCGGTTTGCAACTCCTGGGCCAGGTCTTTGGCGCGATCGAGTTCGGTGGTCAGGCGGCGCGACTCATACTGCACGCGCACCAGGTACAAAGCGCTGGCCAGCACCCCCAGCAACAGCATCATGTTGACCCGCGTCATGCCACCTCCGCCGTGCGCTCGGCCACGCGCATGATGGCGCTGCGCGAACGGGGGTTGGCCGCCACCTCGGCCGCACTGGCCCGCAGCCGAGCCAATGCCTTCAAGCGCAAAGCTGTTGCCGGGGCGAAGGGCAAGCGGCGGTCGACCACCTCACGGCTGTGGCGGGC
>RFNL01000364.1 GCA_009927195.1 Betaproteobacteria bacterium
ATGGCGCAGCAAGGGCACGGGGCGCTCACATTGCCAATCCAGGTGGTGCAGGACTTGCCCATCGGGGTTGAGCAGGGTCAGCTCGCCAAAGGCGGGCTCGTGCTCCATGTAGCGCTCGACCTGGCCCTGCAGGTAACCCGCGCGCGGGCAACTGGTGAACAAGGGCTGCTCGCTGGTGCAGGCTTGCAGCACCGCGTCCACGCTGGGGTAGGCCTGCAAGCGCTGCAAGGTGCGGATGGTGGGAAAGATGATGAAAAAGTCACCCGCTTGGTGGCGCGCCAAAGCGTCTGCCGGGCGTACCCACTGCGGTTCGAATTGTTCTTTTTCATCGGCCACGGGATGCTGGTCGGTGGGCATGCGGGCCACCAAAAAAGGCACATCAAAGCGGCGCGGCAGGTCGCGGTCGGTGACCCAGTGGGCGAACACAAAAACCTGGTCGGCGCACAGGCGCAAACCGTGGTGCGCGCATTGCTCGTAAAAAGGTCCATGACGGTCGATGCGCGCCAGGGTGGTGGCGTCCAACGCTTGGCCATCGACATGCTGGGCCAGCAAAATCCCCAGCTCTTCATGGCTTTCGCGGATGGCCGCCAGCGCCTGGGTGAGGCGCTCTTCGCTTTGGCTGTCGCGGCGCTGGGCCAAAGCATGGTGGCTGGCGTCGTTGGCGTCGATGCCCCCGCCGGGGAACACGTAGGCGCCGGGCGCAAAGCTGGCGCTCATGGCGCGGCGAGTCATCAACACCTCCAGGCCTTGGGTGCCATCGCGCAACAACAAAACCGTGGCCGCGGGCAGGGGTGCGGCGGGCTCACGCTGGGGGTGTATGAGTTGGGTGGGTCTGACCATGGCGCATTATGAACAGACTGTGGGCCTCTTTGGGCGATACTGCACACTTCGCCTAGCGTGGGTGGTTTTGGCGGCGATTCAATAACCGGAGACACACATGTTGAAAAGAACTTTCATGGCCTTGGCGCTGGCCGTTGGCCTGGCCCCGGTCGTGGCCTGGGCCCAGGCATGGCCGAACAAGCAACCGATCAAAATCATTGCCGTGTTCCCTCCCGGCGGTTCGGTCGACCAGGTGGCGCGCATCCTGGCGCAGTCGCTGTCACAGCAGCTGGGCCAAAGCGTGGTGGTCGAAAACAAAACTGGCGGTTCGGGCGTGGTGGGCACCCAGGCCATGGCCATTGCCCCGGCAGATGGCTACACCTGGGCCATGGTGTTTGACACCCACGGTGTGAACCCCAGTCTGATCGCCAGCATGCCCTACGACAGCAAAAAAGACCTGGTGCCCCTGATTTTGGTGGGCACCTCGGCCATGGTTTTGGCCACCCATGTGGGCTCAGAGTACAAAAGCTTTGCCGATGTGGTGGCCGCAGCCAAAGCGAACAAAAACGTGAGTTTTGGCACCATTGGCAACGGCAGTTTGGGCCATTTGTCGATGGCTTTGCTGGGCAAAAACGGCAACCTGTCTTTCAACCACATCCCCTTCAAAGGCGGTGGCCCATTGATGAATGACGCTGTCGCTGGCCATGTGCCCTTGTCGATGGGCACGGTGTTTTTGACCAAACCGCACGTGGACAGCAAGCGCATGCGCCCCCTGGCCGTGACCTCGGCCAAGCGGGTGCCTGAAATGCCCGATGTGCCCACCATTGCCGAAGCGGGTTTTCCGGGCTTTGAAGCGCCGGCTTGGTGGGCTGTGCTGGCTTCGGCCAAAACCCCGCCAGAGTTGGTCAAGCGCATGAACGAAGAGCTGAACAAAACCCTGCGCAACCCCGAGGTGGCCAACAAGCTGCAAGCCCAAGGCATTGAGTTGGCCGGTGGCAGCGTGGAGCGGGCCAAGTCGTTCATTGACAACCAAATCGACACCTGGGCCAAGGTGGTGCGGGACAACAACATCAAGTCGGATTGATGGGGTTGCTGGGGGGGGTGAACTCCCCCTCAAAAACCGCCATCTCGGGGTATGCGGGCTTCCTCCAGTCGCTGCGCTCCAATGTCGTCAGCCCGCACACCCCTCGTGCCGGTTTTTATTACCTTGTTCGCAGCCGCGATGGTGGGTGCGTCGACCCGACGACATTGGAGCGAAGCGACTGGAGGAGGGCGGCGTGCCCACCAGCGGGGCGGGCTCAGCAAACAAGTGGGCCCAGCAAAGAAGGGGGCCCAGCAAAATCGACACAACCCTGCGCTGTTAAGCTAGCGCGACATTTTTCAACCACAGGACACCCGCCCATGCGCATCCCTGATTGGACCCCCGAAGCCCATCCCCAACCCGCTGCATTGGTCGACGCCATCAAAGCGCGCCGTGGCGGGCAGTTGATCAATCTGGACAAGGCCTTGCTGTGGAGCGAGCCGGTGGCCAGTGGTTGGAATGTTTACCTGCGCAATGTGCGCACCGGCTTGTCGGCCAGCCGCAAGCTGTGTGAGTTGGGCATTTGCACCGTGGCTTTGATCACCGGTGCGGTGTACGAGTACCACCACCACGCCCCCGATTTCATCAGCGCTGGTGGCAGCCAGGCCGAGTTGGATGCTTTGCAAGCGGTGCTCAAAGGCGATGCCCGCCAAGCGACGGACCACCCGGGGCTGGCCCAGATGGAGCGTTTGGTGGTGCAGTACGCAGCCCAAATGACGATGGATGTGCAGGTGAGCGAAGCTTTGTTCAAGCAACTGGCCCGCCATTTCTCCACCACCGAGATGTTGGAGCTGACCACCGCCATCGCCACTTACAACATGGTGGCCCGCATCTTGGTGGCGCTGCAAATCACGCCAGAGGAACATTGAGTTGCTGAGCCTTATTTGCTGAGCCCGCACACCCCGAGTTGGCGGTTTTTTGAGGGGGAGTTCATGACCCAGGCCCCGCACAACACATCACCAAGAGCAGCCTCGCGGATAATCGGTGCATGCACATTCGCTTCACCAAGATGCAAGGCGCCGGCAACGACTTTGTGGTCCTTGACGAAACCCGCCAACGGCTGCACCTCAGCCCGGCGCAATACCGTTGGTTGGCCGACCGGCACTTTGGCATTGGGGCCGATCAAATCTTGAGCGTGCGCGCCGCACCCACCCCCGATGTGGACTTTGAATACGTCATTCACAACGCAGATGGCGGTGAGGTGGAGCATTGCGGCAATGGTGCGCGGTGCTTTGTGCGTTTTGTCCGCGACCAGGGTTTGACCACCCGCCAAACCGTGCGGGTCAAAGTGCACAGCGGCATCATCAGCCTGCACGAACGCGCCGATGGCTTGGTCAGCGTGGACATGGGCACGCCCATCTGGGATGCCCCCCGCATCCCCTTCGATCCCCAGCAGGCGCAGGCCTTGCCCACTGACGCGCAACACCCCTTGGAGCGCTGGCGCATCCAGTGGCCCGGTCACTTTGCGGACATCACGGTCGTGTCCATGGGCAACCCGCATGCGCTGTTGTGGGTGGACGATGTGGACTCCGCGCCGGTTCTGACCTGGGGGCCGGTGATCGAACGCCACCCGGCCTTTCCCCAGCGCGTCAATGTGGGCTTTGCCCAGCGCGTCTCGCGCCAAGCCATTCGCTTGCGGGTGTTTGAGCGCGGGGCTGGTGAAACCCTGGCCTGCGGCACGGGGGCTTGCGCGGCCGTGGTGGTGGGCCAGGCCTTGGGTTGGCTCGATACCGATGTGATGGTGCATGCCCGCGGTGGTACGCTCGAGATCTCATGGGCGGGCGATGACTCGCCGGTGCGCATGACCGGTCCGGCCGCCACGGTGTTCCACGGAGAAACAGAACTGCCCGATATCGCATGAAACCTGCTGCACTCAACCCCATCACCGAAGACGACATTGCCCAATTTTTGGTGCACACGCCTGATTTCTTCGATCGCCATGCCGAGCTGCTGGCCACCGTTCGCCTGGGCAGCCCCCATGGGGGGCGGGCGGTCAGTTTGCAAGAGCGTCAAGCCGAGATGTTGCGCGAAAAAATCCGCGCGCTGGAGGCCCGCATGATGGAGATGATCCGCCACGGCAATGACAACGCGGTGCTGGCCCACCGTTTGCAGCGGTGGTCTAAGTCCTTGTTTTTGGTGCCCCAGGCGCGCGATTTGCCGCGCGTGTTGGCCGAGCAAATCGAGCAGCAATTCATGGTGCCGCAAGTGGCCTTGCGCTTGTGGGGCTTGGCACCTGATTACCAACACGAAGCCTTTGTTCAGGGCGTGAGCGAAGACGTGAAATTGTTTGCCGCTTCGCTCAGCCAGCCCTACTGCGGCATCAACAACGGGTTTGAAGCCGCCCAGTGGTTGGCCGATCCAGCGGCCGCACAGTCTGTGGCCTTGGTGACTTTGCGCGACCCCCTGGTGTCAGACGCGCCGGCAGCCATCGGTATGCTGGTCCTGGCCTCGCCCGACAGCCAGCGTTACCACGCTGGCATGGGCACCGAATTTTTGGACAACCTGAGCGCTTTGGCCAGCGCCGCTGTGCAGCGCTTGCGCTGAGCCGCACCCGTTGCGCGGTGTGACTGGCCGCACACACAGCATGACCCCCCCATCCTCCGACACGCTGCATCCACCCGAGGTGGTGCGCGATGCGCTGGTGCTGAAATACCTGGACCATGTGCGCTTTGAAAAGCGCTTGGCCGAACGCACCGTCAGCTTGTATGGCTTGGACTTGGATCGATTGCAGGCCTTGGCCCAAGCGGTGCCGTTGGATTTGATGGCGGTGCACAGCGCGCATGTGCGCCGCTGGGTGGCCCAGATGCATGCGCGCGGTCGCAGTGCGCGCGGCATTGCCTTGATTTTGTCGGGTTGGCGTGGTTTTTATGCCTGGCTGGCCCGCCAAGGTTTGATCGAGACCAATCCTGTGCAAGGGGTGCGCCCACCCAAGGGGGCCAAGCCTTTGCCCAAAGCCTTGAACGTGGACCAAGCGGTGCAATTGGCCGAGCATCGGGTCAGCGCGGACGACCCGGCGCTGGAGGCGCGCGACGCCGCCATGGTTGAACTGCTTTATGGCAGTGGATTGCGGGTGGCCGAGTTGGTGGGCTTGGATGTGCACGACAGCGCCCAAGCACGTGGCTGGTTGGATTTGGCGGCCGGACAGGCCCATGTGCTGGGCAAGGGGAGCAAGCGGCGCAGCGTGCCCTTGGGTTCTGTGGCGATGAAGGCAGTGGCGCATTGGCTGAGCTTGCGGCCCATGCACGTGCGCGATCCCGGGCAAACCGCCTTGTTCACCAGTCGCCAGGGCCAGCGTTTGAGCGCAGACGCGGTGCGCCAGCGCTTGAAACGCCGCGCCGCTTTGGCCGGTTTGACCACACCGGTGCATCCCCATATGCTGCGTCACTCGTTTGCCAGTCATTTGTTGCAGTCCAGTGGCGATATGCGTGCGGTGCAAGAGTTGCTTGGCCATGCCAGCATCAGCACCACCCAGGTGTACACCCGCTTGGACTTCAGCCATTTGGCCCAGGTCTATGACGCGGCCCATCCCAGGGCGCGCAAGAAATGAAACGCTCAGCCCGATGAAAACCTTGCGCCTGCGAGAGGGCAAAGAGCGCGCCGCCTTGCGCCGCCACCCTTGGATTTACGACAACGCCATTGCCAAAGGCGGCGCCGACCTGGGCGAGACGGTGCGGGTGGAGTCGGCCAGCGGGCAATTTTTGGGTTGGGCCGCCTACAGCCCGAGTTCGAAAATCCGTGCCCGCATTTGGAGCTTTGACGAAACCGAGCGCATTGACGATGCCTTCTTGGCCCGCCGCTTGCAGGCGGCATTGGCAGCGCGAGCGCGCATGGACATCGACAGCGATGGGGTGCGTTTGGTGCACGGCGAGGCCGATGGCTTGCCGGGCTTGATCGTCGACCGCTACGGCGAGACTTTGGTGGCGCAGTTCCTCTCCAGCGGCTGCGAGCGCTGGAAACCTGCCATTGCAGATGCCTTGTGCCAGGCCACCGGCCTGGGCCGTTTGTATGAGCGCTCTGATTCGGGTGTGCGCGCCTTGGAGGGTTTGCCGCCACAAGCGGGTTGGTTGCGCCTGCCCGCGGGTGACGCAGGCCTCACGGAAGTGGGCTTGCGCGAGCACGCCTGGCAACTCAGCCTGGATGTGGCCGAAGGCCATAAAACCGGTTTTTATTTGGACCAGCGCGACAGCCGGCACAAATTTGCCCAGTACGCGCAACGCCTGGGTTTTGCGCAAGTACTCAATTGTTATTGCTACACCGGTGGCTTCAGTGTGGCCGCCTTGAGTGGCATGCGTGCGGCCGGTGTGTTGGGCACGGGGGCGATGGTCACCTCGATCGACTCCTCTGGCCCGGCGATTGCCGCGCGCAACGCCATGTGCGCCTCAACGGCTTTGACAGCGACAGCACTGTCTTCATGGATGCCGATGTCAATGCCAGCTTGCGCCAGTTCATTCAAGAAGGTCGCCGCTTTGACGCCATCATCTTGGATCCGCCCAAATTTGCACCCACCGCCGCGCATGCCGAGCGCGCTGCGCGGGCGTACAAGGACATCAACCGTCTGGCCTTCAAGTTGTTGGAGCCGGGCGGGGCCTTGTTCACCTACAGTTGTTCAGGCGGTATCAGCGCCGACTTGTTCCACAAAATCGTGGCCTCGGCCGGCACCGATGCAGGGGTCGACGGCTTCATCAGCGAGCGCTTGTTTGCCGCCCCTGACCACCCCATGACCGTGACTTTTCCCGAAGGCGAATACCTCAAAGGCCTGGTGGTCATCAAAAAATAATCGCCTGGCCCGGGCAATCAACCCGCACCCCACTGGGCCATGAATGCTCGCTACACTGCTTCACTTTGTGTATTTCACACACTCTGGAAGCAAGCCATGTTGATCCCCACCACTGTACTCACCGGTTTCCTCGGCTCTGGGAAAACCACCCTGCTCAAGCGGGTCTTGTCCGAATCCCATGGCATGAAGATCGCTGTGATCGAAAACGAGTTCGGTGAAGAAAACATCGACAACGAAATCTTGGTGGCCGATACCCAAGAGCAAATCATCCAAATGAGCAACGGCTGTGTGTGTTGCACCATCCGTGAGGATTTGCGCACCACCTTGCGCGACCTGGCCGAACGCCGGCGCAAGGGCGAGCTCGACTTTGAGCGCTTGGTGATTGAAACCACCGGCCTGGCCGATCCCGGGCCGGTGGCGCAAACATTTTTCATGGACGACGAAGTGGCCGAGAGCTATTTGCTGGACTCTATCCTCACCTTGGTCGATGCCAAGCACGCCGCCCAGCAACTCAACGACCGCCAAGAAGCGCGACGCCAGGTGGGTTTTGCCGATCAAATCTTCGTCAGCAAAAGTGATTTGGTCAACGCCAGTGAACTCGATGCGTTGCAGCATCGCCTCAAGCACATGAACCCGCGTGCGCCCCAAAAAGCGGTGCACTTTGGCGAGGTGTCGATCAAAGAGGTGTTTGACCTGCACGGCTTTAACCTCAACGCCAAGCTCGACATCGACCCCGACTTTTTGCAAGACAGCGCGCACCACGCCCATGACCACGCCCATGGCGCGCATTGCGACCACCCCTCGCACCAGCACGACCATGAACACGGCAAAGGCCACCACCATCACCACGATGACGATGTCAAGAGCTTTGTCTTCAAGTCCAACCGCGCGTTTGATCCCGCCAAGTTGGAAGATTTTCTGGGCGCCATCGTCAACATCTATGGCCCACGCATGCTGCGATACAAAGGGGTGTTGTTCATGAAGGGCACCGAGCGCAAGGTCATCTTCCAAGGTGTGCACCAGTTGATGGGCAGCGACCTGGGCCCCGCCTGGGCCAGTGAAGAGGTGCGCAACAGCAAAATGGTCTTCATTGGCATCGATTTGCCCAAGGATATTTTTTTCCAGGGCCTGGACAAATGTTTGGTTTGAGCGATCGGCGCACCTATCGCTACAATCGCGCGCGCCAATGCTGGGCAAAAGGCGAAGCTTTGGGGGCAACCCCAGGTGAACAAGGGGTCCTGGTCAGGACCCCATGCGCAACCAGCCAGCTGTACACCCGCCCTTGGGCGGTAAGGCCAAACTTAGGAGACATACTGTGACCACTGCCAAAACCAAAAAAGGTGTCGCTGTCACCAAAGCCAAAGCCATGGCCCCAAAGGCCGGAAAAGCGGCGACCCCAGCCAAATCGGTCAAGGCCGTGGCCTCAAAAGCCCCAACCAAAGTGGCGCTCAAGGCCAGGCCTGCCGTGAAGAAAGCCGCCCCCGTCAAAGCCGTGGTCAAAGCCAAAACTGCGACCAAACCGGCCCTGAAAAAGGCCGCACCTGCGACCAAACGCACACCTGCGGCCAAGGGCAAAGCAGTGCCTGCCAAGGGCAAGCCGCCAGCCAAAGCCGCTGCGAAACCCGCGTCCAAGGCCGTTGCCAAGTCGGTGAAAAAACCCATTTCTGCGCCAGCCAAATCGCCTGCTGCCAAAACCGCACCCGTCAAAGCCATCAGCGGCAAAACGACCCACCCCAAAGTACGGGCTGCCGTGGCGAAACCTGCACCATCGGTGCGACCCACACCAGCGCCAGCCGCGGCCAAGCCTGTTCCGGTCGTGGGCAAGCAGTCGCCGCGCGCGGCCAAAGCCGCCTCTATGGTGCCCCCGCCGCCGGCTGCGGTGCTGCCTTCCAGCGCGGCCAAGTCCAGCTACTCGCCCATCATCACCCCCACGCACATTCCTGCAGCCCCTGTGAACACACACAAAGACCCCAAACTGGCCAACCACTGGAAAACCAAACCGCTGGAGAGTCTGACCGATGCCGACATTGCGGCCATGCCCGACAGCGAGTACATGAACAGCGTTCAGATGGCGTTTTTTCGCCGCAAACTGGTGCAGTTGAAGCAAGACATCCTCAACAACGCGGGCGAAACCACCGAACATTTGCGCGAAGACACCACGGTGGTGCCCGATCCGGCCGACCGCGCCACCATTGAAGAGGAGCATGCGCTGGAGTTGCGCACGCGCGATCGCGAGCGCAAATTGCTCAAAAAAATCGAGCAATCCATTTCCCGCATCGACAGCGACGACTATGGTTATTGCGACGAAACCGGCGAGCCCATCGGCGTGGGCCGTTTGCTGGCCCGCCCCACCGCCACCTTGTCCTTGGAGGCGCAGCAGCGGCGCGAACTCAAACAAAAAATGTTTGGCGATTGACCCACCCATCGCTTGTTCCCTGCGGCACCCGCACCACAACAGGCCTTCGGGCCTGTTTTTTTGGGTCGGCCATACTCTTAATAGTTAACATCTGATAATCTTTGTAAGTGACTAATTTAAAACAACTTTTTTCTGTGAAAGCCTTTGCGCAAACAGCTCTAAGTGGTTGATTTAATTGAAAAAAACACAAATGCTTTGGAGATTTGGCTAAACCCTGCTACAGTGGAATAAAGTGCAATAAAGTGGTGAAAGATGCATTTGCATTTTGCTTTTTGCCTGTTCCAAAGGATGTGTGGCTGTGTTTCAAGGTGCTTCATCGCTGACGCTGGATGCCAAGGGCCGTTTGTCGGTGCCCACGCGCCACCGTGAGGTGCTGTCGGCCATGGCGCAGGGGCAACTGACCTTGACGCGCCACCCGCATGGTTGTTTGATGATGTTCCCGCGCCCCGAGTGGGAGCGTTTTCGCGAGCGCTTGGCCGCCCTCCCCATGAGCGCGCAGTGGTGGAAGCGTCACTTTTTGGGCAACGCCATGGATGTCGAGATGGACGGCACCGGTCGCGTGCTGGTTTCGCCCGAGTTGCGTGAGGCGGCTGGCATTCAACGCGAAACCTTGTTGCTGGGCATGGGCCACCACTTTGAACTGTGGGACAAGGCCACTTACGAGGCCCAGCAAGCCCAAGCGTTGCAAGGCGAGATGCCCGATGTGTTCAAGGACTTTTCTTTCTGATTGACCACGGTGTCCTTGACATGCACGCACACCACAGTTTTGTTGCAAGAAGCGGTCGATGCCTTGGTGCACGACCCGCAAGGTCATTACCTCGATGGCACATTTGGGCGGGGTGGTCATTCGCGCGAGATCTTGGCGCGCTTGTCCAGCAAGGGGCGTTTGACCGCCCTCGATCAAGATCCGCAAGCCGTGCAGTCGGCCCAAGTCTTGTCTCAAGACCCGCGCTTTTCCATCCGGCATGCGGCGTTTTCCAGTTTGCGCGATTGGCCAGCGTCCAGTTTGAGCGGGGTGCTGCTCGACCTTGGCGTGAGTTCACCGCAAATCGATCAAGCCGAGCGAGGCTTTTCATTTCGCCAAGATGGCCCTTTGGACATGCGCATGGACCCGACGCGAGGGCGCAGCGTGCACGAGTGGCTGGTGGGTGCGACACAACAAGAAATCATGGAGGTGATTCGTGACCATGGCGAAGAACGGTTTGCTGTTCAGATTGCAAAGGCGATTGTGGCTCGCCGAGTACAACGGGGTGCGCCTGCAAGCACCGCTGAATTGGCCCACA